>DASXRF010000032.1:0-15187 GCA_036506755.1 Solirubrobacteraceae bacterium
GATCGCGTGCTCCCGCGCTGGTTTCCCAGCCACCACCTTCCGCCCGGGGAGCTGGGCGCCAGCCGGTACGTGGACCAGGTCATCGGTGCGTTCTTCCTCGTGCGCGCGCCGCTCTTCCGGCGGCTGGGCGGCTTCGACGAGCGCTATTTCATCTACTTCGAGGAGGTCGACTTCGCCCTGCGCGCGCTCCGGACCGGCGCGCGGTCGTACTTCCTCAAGGACGCCACGATCGTCCACGCCGAGAACGTCAGCTCCGACCAGGTCCCGGACGTGCGCCTGTACCACTCGCTGCGCAGCAGGCTGCTGTTCGCGTACCGGCACTGGCCGCGGTGGCAGGCGCATCTCCTCCTGCTCCTCACGATGACCGTGGAGCCCGTGGCGCGGGCGGTCAGGGCGGCCCTCGCCGGCGACCGCGCGCAGCTGCGCTCGACCGCGTCGGCCTACCGAAGGCTCATCACCGCTGGGCGGCGCTGATGGGCGCGATCCGGCCCGCGCGAACGAGCTGGAGCGCCCGCCCGGCGATCGGGTGGTCGACCTCGACCTGCACCGGCGAGCCGGGCCTGGAGAAGTACGCGCTGGTGGGCTGAGAGCGCGTGGTCACTACCACGCCGTCGTCGGGCAGGCGCTGCGCGGTCCCGCCCGGCGCGCGGCCGACGTCCAGCGTGGCGGCGAAGGCGTCGGGGCGACGATGCGTCACGATGGTCAGGAAGCGGGGCGTCGGATCGCCGACCCGGTCGCGAGGCGTGAGGTAGCGGATGACGATGTCGCCCGACGCCTCCCGTGTCAGCTCTGTCCGCCGGCCGGGAAGCGACCCCGCCCAGTAGACCGGATGCCCCACCCCGGCCGCGATCGCCTGCAGGCGCCCGACCGAGGCCAGGGTCGGCGCCGGGCGCGACGGCGTGCGCGCCTTCGAGCCGCCGTCCCCCGTGCCGAGCGCGAGCCACGCGGCGACGCCTGCCGCCGCCGCGGCCGCGCCGGCGACGGCGGCGACCGTACGCCCGCCCCCGAGCGGCGTGCCGAACCGCAGCCGGTTCACGACGACGCCAACGACTGGCGCGTCGACGGCACGCAGCGCCTGCGTCGCGCTCTCGAGCTGGGCGGTGCGTGTCGACGCCCGGGCGACGAGGATCGTGCCGGACGCGGCGCGGGCCAGGATCGCGGCATCGGTCACCGGCAGCAGCGCCGGAGCGTCCAGGATCACGACGTCCGCGCGCTCGGTGAGGGCACGCACCGTGGCGGCCAGCCGGGGCGACGCGAGCACCTCGCCGGGCGCCGGCGGCGGCGCGCCGCTGCCGAGGACCTGGAGCGACAGGTCGTCGCGCCAGGTCTGCAGGGCCGCTTCGACGGGCAGGTGCTTGGTCAGCACGTCGGCCAGCCCGGGCGTCGAGGAGAGCTCGAGCAGCTCGGTGAGCTTGGGGCGGCGCAGATCGGCATCGACGAGGATCACGCGCGCGCCGGCCTGCGCGAACGCGATGGCGAGGTTGGCGGCGACGAGCGTCTTGCCCTCACGCGGGACGGCGCTCGAGACGACGACGGACCCGGGGTGCTTCCCCGGGCCGGGACCGCCGAGGTTCGTTCGCAGCCGGCGGTACGCCTCGGCCCGGACCGAGAGCGGGGCGGTCGCGACGACGAGCCGCCGGCCGTTGCCTTCGGGCTCCTCGGCGATGGAGGCGAGGAGCGGGGCGCCCGTGATCGCCTCGACGTCGTCGCCGGCTCTGACGCGGGTGTCGAGGGCCTCGCGAAGCACCGCCGCCGCGATCCCGAGGACGAGCCCGACCAGCACGCCGAGCGCGACGGCCAAGCCCTTGCGCGGCGACGCCGGGGCGGTGGGCAGCCGCGCCGGTCCGGTCACGCTCAGCCTGACCGGCGGCGTCCGGCGATCGGGGGAGGTCTCCAGGCGGTTCACAAAGCGCGAGAGCTGGAGTCCGACGGCGTTCGCGATCGCCCTCGCGCGTCGCGGCGAGCGGTCCTTGGCCCGCACGTAGATCAGCACCGTATCGGTCGGCACGGAGGCGTCGATCCTGCCCTGGAGGTGCGAGACGTCGTCGGTCAGGCCGAGCTGGTCGATGACCGCCTGCGTGACGACCGGGCTCGTGGCCAGCCTCGCGTAGGACGTGACCCGCTGTTGAGAGAAGAGCCCGCCCTGATAAGCCTGGCTGAGGTCGGCGGGCACCCCGCCGATCGAGACGAAGAGCTGCGTCTGCGCGGCGTAGGTCGGGGTCCGGGTCCAGGCGAACAGCGCTGCCGCGCCCGTGCATGCGACGACCGCGAGGACGACGAGCAGCCAGTGGGCGCGGAGCAGGCGGACGTACTGGCGGAGCTCCATCTCAGCTCTTGCCGGCCGGCTCGGCGCGCTGCGCTCCGCGGTAGTAGTCCACGATCTCCCGTGGCGACAGCTCCCGGTCGGCGCGGCGACCGAGGAAGTAGTAGGCGGACGCGTCGTCCATCGCGTAGGCCGGCCCGACCAGGCGGTCCAGATGGCGCAGCCAGGAGAAGAGCGCTCGCGCGAGCTTGCCCGCCAGCTCCGATCGCAGCAGGCCGCGCACCAGGTGGTCGAGGCTCCAGAGCAGCTGCGTCCCCGCTCCCGCGACCGGGCCCGCGGCGACCTCGTCGAAGGAGCGGAAGAGGTAGCGGTGCCCGCTCGACGTGTAACGGACGAAGTCGAGCGGGCCGGCGTGGACCTGCTGCAGGAACGGCGTCTCGGCGTAGACGAGGCCGCCGGGCTTGAGGACCCGCCGGATCTCGCCCACCACCCGGCTCGGGTCGAGCACGTGCTCGAGCACGGCCTGGACCACGACGGCGTCGACCGTCTCGCCGGCGAGCGGGATCTGGTGGGCGTCCGCGATGAGCTGCGTCAGCGGGCTGCCGTAGAGATCGAAGCCGAGGATCCGCGCGCGCCGGTCGCGGTAGATCGCGCCGACGCCATTGCCGAGCGTCCCGCCGCCGATGACGAGCACGAGCGGGGAAGGACCGGGGAGCAGGCGCAAGAGCCGCTCGACGTTGCGCGCGGCCACCCGGTTCGACGGCCGCCACAACCGTCGCAGCCGGGGCGGCAGGCGGGCGATCGACCACCGGCGCCGTTCCCCGTGCGGCGCCGAGGCGAGCTGGTCGCGCCGGACGATGCTGCGCTCGAAGTCCACGAGGGCCGGCCACCGGCCGACCATCGGGAAGGCGCCGGGCGCGTTGTTGGCGCACGACGGCGAGCTGCACCGGAACGTGTCACCGGCGCGGACGAGCCCCGACCCGCAGCGCGGGCACATCAGCAGTGACGCGACGCTTGCGAGATCGGCCAGGCCCATGGCGCTCCTGAACTCGCATCGTTGTCACCGAACAGGAAGCCGGAGCGGGAGATGCCACCCACCTGATTGGGGCTTTTCTCCGTCGCGACCGGGGTCGCTTCTCCGGTCGTCGCGACACCCGCCGAGCGACCGAACGGCAAGAACTCCCTTCGACGGCACCGCGTTTCAGGGTTATCGTCAACGCCGGTTGACAGACGGCGGAGTTCGGAGGGACCGCCGGCTCGCGGGCAGAGCGCCGCGCAGTCAGGGGCTTCGCTCAACCCTTCGGGCTCGCGGTTCGGGAACTCCACAGGAGGTCGTCGAGCGCATGGCGAGTGCGCAACTTCAACCTGGGCGCGCATGATCGCGCTCGTCACCGGCGCGGCTGGGTTCATCGGCTCCCATCTCTGCGAGCACCTGCTGGCGGCCGGTGACCAGGTGCGTGCGGTCGACGCGTTCACCGAGTACTACGCACGAGACGTCAAGGAGGAGAACCTCGCGGGGCTCAGCGCCCAGGACGGCTTCACGTTCGTCGAGGGCGATCTGGAGGAGATGCCGCTCGCGCCGCTGGTCGAGGGCGTGGATGTCGTCTACCACCTCGCCGGCCAGCCGGGCGTCCGGTCGTCATGGGGGTCGGACTTCGCCGTCTACGTGCGGCGCAACGTCGTCGCGACGCAGAGGCTGCTGGAGGCGTGCCGGCGCGCGCCGCCGGCGAAGCTGGTCTACGCCTCGAGCTCGTCGGTCTACGGCGACGCGCTGACACACCCGACGCCCGAGTCGGCGTGCCCGCATCCGGTGTCGCCGTACGGCGTCACCAAGCTGGCCGGCGAGCACCTGTGCGAGCTGTACCGGAGCGCGTTCTGCGTCCCGACGGCGTCGCTGCGCCTGTTCACGGTCTACGGGCCGCGGCAGCGGCCCGACATGGCGTTCTCGCGTCTCGTCGAGTGTGCGCTGCGGGGCGACGTGTTCGAGCTCTTCGGCGACGGTGGGCAGACGCGCGACACGACCTTCGTCGGCGACGTCGTCGAGGCCATGCGCGCCGCCGCGGCGTCGCCGTGGGTGGGCGTCGCCAACGTCGGCGGCGGCGTGCGCGTGTCGATGAGCGAGGTCGTCGCCCGCGTGTCCTCGCTGTGCGGACCGGTGGACGTCGCGCGCAGCTCCGGCGGCGCAGGAGACGTCCGGCACACGAGCGCCGACACGCGGCTGGCGGCCGCTGCCTTCGGCTACCGCCCGCGCACGACCCTCGACGAGGGCCTGCGCGTGATGGTCGAGTACGAGCGGTCGCGGCAGGCGGTGCCGGCATGACGACGCGGTGGCCCGCGGCGGCGGCCCCGATCGCGCCGGCCGCCATGCTGCCCCCGCAGCCCGCTCGCCCCCGTGTCAAGGTGCTCCACGTCGTCACGAAGTTCACCGACGGCGCGGGCGGAAACACGCTGCTCTCCGTCCTGGGCGCCGACCCGGCGCGTTACGAGATGTGGGTGGCGGGCTGTCCCGGCGGCCCGCTCTGGGAGCGCGCCGAGCGCCGCGGGGTGAAGACCGTTCGCCTCCGGCATCTTCGAGAGGCGATCTCGCCGGTCGACGACCTGATCGTGCTCTACGAGCTCGTGCGGCTGATCCGCCGCGAGCGCTTCGCGGTCGTGCACACCCACTCCTCCGTCGCGGGCTTTCTCGGCCGGCTCGCGGCGTGGATCGCCCGCACCCCGGTGATCGTCCACACGATCCACGGCTTTCCCTACCACGCGTACATGAGCCACGGGCGCCGGCGGGTCTACGTCGCGTTCGAGCGGCTGGTCAGCCCGATGACCGACGCGTTCCTCGCCGTGGCTCCCCAGGTCGCCCGGGAGGCGGTGGAGATGCGGCTCGTGCGGCCCGGATCGATCTCGGTCGTCCCCTCGGCCGTCGAGCTGGACGAGATCCCCCGGGGTGCCGACCCCGGGACCCGCGACGCGCTGGGCCTCCCCGCCGACGCCCCCGTGGTCGGCGCCGTCGGTCGCCTGGACTTCCAGAAGGCGCCGCTCGACTTCGTGCGGATGGCGGCGCTGGTCGCCGAGTCTCACCCCGACGCGCGGTTCGTCATGGTGGGTGACGGCAAGCTCGCCGACGACGCGCGCGCGGAGGCCCGCCGGCTCGGCGTCGACGTCGTCTTCACGGGCGTCCAGCCCGATGCCGCGCGGATCGCCGCCGGCTTCGACGTCTACGTCGTCTCCTCGCTCTACGAGGGCCTCGGCCGCGCGCTGACCGAGGCGCTGGCCTCCGGGCGGCCGGTCGCCGCCACCGCCGTCAACGGCGTCGTGGACATGGTCGAACCGGGGTCGACGGGCCTGCTGTCGCCGCCGGCGGATCCCGAGGCGCTCGCGCGCAACGTCGCCTGGCTGCTGGACCACCCGGAGGAGGCGAGGCGGATGGGCCGGGCCGGCCAAGCGCGGGCACGGGCGCTGTTCGAGCCCGCTGTCATGTGCGAGCTCATCCAGGAGACCTATGCCCGGCTTCTCGGCCTTCCGGAGATCGCGCCCGCTCCGAGCGAGCCGATCGTCCGGGTCGAGGTTCCGGTTGCTGACAACGAGGTTCTGAGTGTCGTCGGTGGCGATCGAGTTGTCTGGTGAGCCTGCGCGTCGCGGGAGCCTCGCGACCGCGGCGAAGGTCTGCTTCGACGTCGCGGTCGCGGCGGTCCTGCTCATCGCCGCGCTCCCGCTGATCGTTGCGATCATCGCGGCCATCGAGCTCGAGTCGCCGGGGCCGGTCTTCTACCGCGCCCATCGGATCGGCTATCGCGGCCGGCCCTTCCGCATGCTCAAGTTCCGCAAGATGCGACCCGACGCGGACGGGCGCCCGCTGACGCTCACCGGCGACACGCGCTTCACCCGCGTCGGCGCCGTCCTGGCCCGCACGAAGCTCGACGAGCTCCCGCAGCTCGTCAACGTCCTGTGCGCGCAGATGAGCCTCGTCGGCCCGCGGCCGGAGGACCCGCGGTTCGTCGCGGTCCACGCGGACGCCTACGAGAGGATCCTGCACGTGCGTCCGGGCATCACCGGCCGGGCGCAGCTCGCGTTCGCGCGCGAGGCGTCGATCCTCGACCCCGCCGATCCCGTCAGGCACTACCTCGACGCCGTCCTGCCCCAGAAGGTCTGGCTGGACCTCCGGTACGTCCATCAGCACAAGCCGTGGGACGACGTGCGGATCCTCGCCTGGACGCTCATCACCGTCGCCCTGCAGGTACCGGTCGCGGTGGACCGCCGGACGGGGGCGCTCAGCCGGCGCCGGCCACGCGCCCGGACGATGCACGTCCCGTCACCGGCGGCGCGGCTGTACCAGCCGGAGGCGCGCGTTGCGGTCGGCGCGCATGCCCGCGAAGTGGCCGGGGCGTCCGCCCTGGGCGTCGAGGAAGGCTAGGTCGCGCGAGGTCTCGGCGACGCCGCCCGGGCCGGCGCCGTGGTCGAGCATCCAGGTCTCCAGCGCGAGGCCGCCGCGCGCCGTGCGCACGAGGCGGAAGGCGCGCGCCTGCTGGGGGAAGTCGGCGAGGCTGGCCGTCGTGATGAGCCACAGCCGGCCGCGGCGGCGGATCTCGTTGCGGTGCGTGTGGCCGGCGACGGCGGCGACGACGTGCGGGTCGCGCTCGAGGAGGTCGAGTGCCGCCGCGCCTCCGATCCACACGTGCGCGACGAGGAGTCGCCCGCGCGACTGCCCTTCCTCGGTGATCTGCGCGAACGTGGCCAGCACGCGCGTGGTGCGTCCCGTGCGCCCGCCGCGCGCGACGAGCGGCTCGCCGGGACCCGCGATCGGCTCACGGCGCACGCGGCGCGCGACCCACGCCGCGGCGAGCACCGCGAGCGCGCCGAGGCCGGCCGTGACGAGGTCGGCCCGCGAGGCGCGCAGGTCGTGCCCGGCGACGACCGCGTAGCCGCGCCGCCCGCCGTGCACGACGTGCACCGCGCCGCGGTCGAGCGCGGCGCCCCGGGGACGCGCGCGGCGAGCAGCACGTTCTCCAGGCCGGTCAGCTCGCCAACCAGGTGGAAGGCCTGGAAGACGAAGCCGACGCGGCGGGCGCGGATGTGGTCGGCATCGCGTGCGACGAGCCGCTCGCCGGCCACCTCGACCCAGCCGGCGTCCGGCCAGTCCAGCCCGCCCAGCAGGTGCAGGAGCGTCGACTTGCCCGACCCCGAGCGCCCGACGATCGCCACCAGCTCGCCGCGGGCGACGTCGAGCGTGGCGCCGTCGAGGATCCGCCGGGCCGCGCGGGCGCGCCCATAGCTCTTGACGAGATCTCGGGCGCGCAGCGCGTGCATCATTCTTAGGCTAGGTACGCACGTGCACGTAGTCGTCGACAACAGCGCGGGTGGCGATCCCTTCTTCGCCGGCGAGGTGGCCGAGGGCCTGCGCGCTCGCGGCCTGGAGGTCGAGCTGCGCGAGCCGCTCCAGGCCAAGGAGTTCGACACGTTCGTCCACGTGGTCTCGGCGGGGCTCGTCATCCGGGTCTCCGAGCACCCGGACCGGGCTGTGCTCGCGGTCATCGCGGAGGTCGTACGCGGTGCGCTGATGCACCGCCCGAGCGTGCGGCGGCGGGCACGCAGCGTGCCCGTCCACCTCGGCGAGACCGGGCGCGCCATCGAGTGGATCGACGTGTTCGACTGAGCGCTGGTAGACGTGCCGCCATGAGCAACGTCTATCCCTCCCTGCGCTACCGCGATGCCGCGGCCGCCGTCGACTTCCTCCAGCGCGCCTTCGACTTCGAGCCCAAAGCGGTCCACCGCAACGACGACGGCACGATCGCCCACGCCGAGCTCAGCTGCGGCGACGGGCTGATCATGCTCGCCACCGAGCGCGAGACGGACCGCTGGGGCGCGCACGCCGGCCAGGGCTGGGTCTACGTCGCCATCGACGACATCGACCGCGGCTACGAGCGGGCGAAGGCCGCGGGCGCCGAGATCGTCATGGAGCCGACCGACCAGGACTACGGCTCGCGCGACTACAGCGCCCGCGACCCCGAGGGCAACCTCTGGTCGTTCGGCACCTACCGGCCGGCATAGGCTTCTCGCGCGGCCTTGACGCCCACGCTCGCGCGCTCCCAGAACCTGTAGGTACCCGGCCCCATCAGCTCGCTCGCCGCCTCGACCACCGCGCCGAGCGCGGCGAAGGCGAACGCGCCGCCGACCGAGATGCGCCGCACGCCGGCCTCGGCCAGCTCGGCCACCGACGGCGCGCCCGGCCGGACCAGGACGTTGACCGGGCGATCCACCGAGGAGACGACCTGGCGGATGTCCTCCAGCCGGCTCACCCCGGGGGCGAACAGAACGTCGGCACCCGCCTCCTGGTAGGCCTGCAGGCGGGCGATCGTGTCCGCGAGATCGGGACGGCCGCGCACATAGTTCTCGGCCCGCGCGGTCAGGACGAGCGCGCCGGCGCGCGCGGCCTCGACCGCGGCGGCGACGCGCTCCGCCGCCAGGCCGGCGTCGTAGATCGGCTCGTCGTCGCGCCGCGTGTAGTCCTCGATCGAGCAGCCGGCCAGGCCCGCGTCGATCGCGAGGCGGACCGTCGTGGCGACCTCGGCCGGGTCGTCGGCGAAGCCGTTCTCGAGGTCGGCGGAGACCGGCAGGCCGGTCGCCTCGACGATCGCCGCCGCGTGCTCCAGCGCCTCGTCGCGGGTCACCGAGCCGTCGAGCCGCCCGAGCGTCGCCGCGAAGCCGCTGCTCGTGGTGGCCAGCGCCTCGAAGCCGAGCGAGGCGAGCAGCACCGCCGAGCCGCGATCCCACGGGTTGGGCAGCAGCAGCGGGCGCTCGCGCTCGTGCAACGCGAGGAAGGCGCGCGCCCGCTCGGCCTGCGCCCTCATGCCGTGCGCACGCTGTAGACGGGCGGCAGCCGGCTCGCCGCGGTGAACCACGTGGCCCCGGCGTCGCCCGAGCCGAAGACGTCGCCCGACGTCGCGCCGAAGTAGAGCTCGAGCGCCTCGCCCTCGCCGGCGCGGTCGAACGCCTGGCGCAGGACGGTCAGGTAGGCGTGCTCGCCCGGCAGCCCGTCGCCGCGCGGCGTCCACGTCGCGCCCGCGTCGCGCGTCTCGTACACGCGGACGCGGCCGCCGGGTGTGACGCGGTCCTGGTCCGAGGCCAGCGGGATGACGTAGGCGCTGTCGGGGTCGGCGGGGTCGAGCGTGAGCGGGAAGCCGAAGTCCGACGGCAGCTCGTCGCCGATCGCCGTCCAGGACTCGCCCGCGTCGTCGGAGCGATAGACGCCGCCGTGGAACTGCAGGAACAGCCGCTCAGGGCGGCGCGGCGAGCGGTGCATGCAGTGGACGCACAGGTCGAACGTGTTGGCCGGCGCCTCCTCCGGCAGGTAGCGCGCCGCCAGACCGCCGTTGCCGTGGCGCCACGTCTCGCCGCCGTCGTCGGTCAGCCAGACGCCGACCGCCGAGATCCCGAGCGCGAGGCGGCCGGGCTCCCCGGGCCACGGCACGATCGAGTGCAGGCACAGGCCGCCGCCGCCCGGCTGCCACGAGGGCCGCGTCGGGTGCTCCCACAAGGCCCGGTTGAGCTCCCAGGTCGCGCCGCCGTCGCGCGACGCGAAGAGCACGCCGGGATCGCCGCCGGCGTAGAGCGTGCCGTCGTCGGCCCCGGCGACGATCACCCAGATCCGCTCGAGCGCCGCGTCGCCGCCCTCGGGCAGCGCGACCCCCTCGGCCTGCTGCCAGTCGCCCGCCGGATCGTCGGCGTGCCAGATCTTGGGCCCGTAGAAGGGCGAGGTGACCGAGGCGAGCAGGCGGCCGCTGCGCGGGTCGCGCATCGCGTACTCGACCGGCTCCCCGGCGAACGCGCGCGCCTTGACCGCGAACGCCGCCCCCGGCTCGCCCTCGAGCACGAAGAGCCCCTTCTTGGTCCCGACGAGCAGTTCCGTCATGCGGCCATCATCCTCCCGAGATCGCCGGCAGGACGTCGATCCGGTCGTCGGGCTCGACCGGCGTGTCCTGGCGGCCGTACTCGCCGTTGACGAACACGTTGATATGGCGCCGGATCGTCCCCCGCTCGTCGAGGATCCAGCCGCTCAGCGCGGGCTGGTCGCGCTCGAGCGCGCGCAGCAGCTCGCCGATCGTCGCGCCGTGGAGCGGGTGCTCCGAGCGGCCGCCGGCGAGCTGCTTCAACGGTCCCCGGAGCTTGACGACCGCCACTACACCGCCTCGGAGTAGGCGGGCTCGCGGGCGGCCACGCGGTGGCCCGCGCTCTGCGGCCGCAGCACCGTCAGCGCGACGCCGATCGCCGCCACGACGAGGACCGCGCCGATCAGGTACGCGAGGTGGTAGCCGCCGTTCAGCGCCGCCTCCGCGGAGCGCCCGGCGCCCTGCAGGTCGTCGGTCCGCGTCGCCGCGATGGTCGCCAGCACCGCGAGCCCCAGCGCCCCGCCGACCTGCGCCGACGTGTTGACCAGGCCCGAGGCCAGCCCGGCGTCGCTCGGCGTCGCCCCCGACATCGCCAGCGTCATCAGCGCGGGGAACGCGAGCCCGGCGCCGGCGCCCAGCATGAGCGTCACCGGCAGCACGTTGACCACGTAGCTCGCGTCGACCGGCGAGAGCGCGAAGACGGCGAGCGAGCCGAGGATCAGCACGACGCCGGGGAGCATCGTCGTCCGAGCGCCCAAGCGCGTGATGAGCCGCTCGGAGTAGCGGAACGACAGGGTGCCCATGACGATGGTCGCCGGCAGGAAGGCGAGGCCGATCTCCAGCGGGCTGTAGCCGAGGACGCGCTCGAGGTACAGGGCGCCGAGGAAGAACATCCCGAACATCCCAGGGACGAGCAGCGCCTGGATCGCGTTGGCGCCGGCGATCTGGCGCGAGCGGAAGATCCGCAGCGGGATGAGCGGGTTGCGCGCGGTCGCCTCGCGGACGAGGAACGCGGCCAGCAGCCCCAGAGCCGCGGCGAAGAAGGCGAGCGTGCGGCCCGAGCCCCAGCCGTCGTCGACGACCGGCTTGACGATCGTGTAGACGAGCAGCATCAGCGCGCCGGTGATCAGCACGCCCCCGGGGAAGTCGGCGCCGCGGCCGAAGCCTAGGCCCCGATCCCTCTCGAGCAGGCGCGTCGCGAGCGCCGCCGTCACCACGCCGATCGGGAGGTTGACGAAGAAGATCCAGTGCCAGTTGATCGACTCGGTCAGGATCCCGCCGGCCAGCAGGCCGATCGAGCCGCCGGCCGACGCGACGAAGGCGTAGACGCCGATCGCCTTGGCCTGGTCGCGCGGCTCGGGGAACATCGTGACGATCATCCCGAGGATCACGGCCGAGGTCATCGCCCCGCCGATGCCCTGCACGAAGCGCGCGCCGACGAGCATCTCCTGGCTCTGGGCCAGGCCGCAGACCAGCGAGGCGACGGTGAACACGCCGAGGCCGGCCAGGAAGACGCCGCGTCGGGAAATCAGGTCGCCGAGCCTCCCGGCCAGCAGCAGCAGGCCGCCGAAGGCGATCAGATAGGCGTTGACGACCCAGGCCAGGCTCGACTGCGAGAAGCCGAGGTCGTCCTGGATCGACGGCAGCGCGACGTTCACGATGGTGACGTCGAGCACGATCATCAGCATCCCAGCGCAGAGCACCACGAGCGCCACCCAGCGCGAGCGGTCGTTGTCGACGGTCACCTTGTTCGTCTCCTCGTCGTAGGCGTTCATTTCCACCAGAGACCGGCCGGGGCGGCCGGACTCATCGCTTGGGCTGCCAGAAGGCGATCTCGCCGCCGGCGGGCGTCGCGACGACGCTGCGCCAGCCCGCCGGCCCCTCGCGGGGATCGAGCAGCACGGAGGCGCCGAGCAGGCGCGCCCGGTCGGTCGCCTCGCCGATCTTGCCGACCTCGACGTAGGGCAGCCAGAGCGGGTGCCGGGTCGGGCACTCGACCATGCCGCCGCCGAGCCGGTTGCCGAGCTCGATCGCGTGATAGGAGCCGCAGGGGGTCGCGATGACCTCCGGGCGCCACCCGCACAGCTCCGCGTAGAAGCCGCTCGCGACCTTCAGATCGCCGGTGTGCAGTTCCAGGTGGACGACAGGTCGCATGTCCTCTGGGCGTTAAGACCGGCGCCCGCCCCGCAACTCATCGCACCGATGGATCCCATCCGTTTGCCCGGTCTGATCTGATGGAGGGATGGCTACTCAGGAGCGAAACCTGCTCGAGGCCGCTCGCGGGGGCGACCAGGACGCGTACGCGCGCCTGTTCGAGCCCTACCGCTCGCAGCTTCACGCGCACTGCTACCGGATGCTCGGGTCGGTCCACGACGCCGAGGACGCCCTCCAGGAGGCTTCCCTGCGCGCCTGGCGCGGCCTGGGGCGCTTCGAGGGCCGCAGCTCGCTGCGCTCCTGGCTGTACACGATCGCGACGAACACGTGCCTGAACCAGATCGCCGCGCGGCCGAAGCGCGTGCTCCCGGTCGACTACGGCCCCGCCTTCGATCCGCACACGCCGCCGGGCGAGCCGGTCGTCGAGTCGGTCTGGATCGAGCCCTATCCCGACGAGATGGTCGGGCTCGAGGACGGACTGGCCGCCCCGGAGGCGAGCTACGAGCAGCGCGAGGCCGTCGAGCTCGCGTTCATCGCCGCCCTGCAGCACCTGCCGCCCAACCAGCGCGCCGTGCTCATCCTGCGCGAGGTCCTCGGGTTCGCGGCCAAGGAGGTCGCCGAGGCGCTCGACACGACCGTCGCCTCGGTCAACAGCGCGCTGCAGCGCGCGCGGGCGGCCGTCGAGGAGCGTGTCCCGGAGCAGAGCCAGCAGGCGACGCTGCGCACGCTCGGCGACGACGAGCTCCGCGACCTCGTCGACCGCTACGTCGACGCCTGGGAGCGCAACGACGTCGAGGCGTTCGCCGCGATGCTCGCCGAGGACGCGACGTTCGCGATGCCGCCGCTCGCCAGCTGGTACCAGGGCCGCGAGGGGATCGCGACCTGGGCGGCCAATTCGCCGATGTCGGGCGCGTGGCGCTGGCGCACGATCTTCACCCGCGCCAACGGGCAGCCGGCGCTCGGCTTCTACGCCTGGGATGCGGACGAGGAGGCGTACCTGCCGTTCGCGCTCAACGTGCTGAGCCTGCGCGGCTCGCAGATCAGCGACGTGACCGCCTTCATCGCTCGCTCCGCTGAGCCCCGCGAGCCCGAGAAGTTCGAGCGCTACCCGGAGGAGCCGGTCGATCTGGCGAAGGTCGGGCGCTTCTTCGAGCGCTTCGGCCTGCCCGATCGGCTGGACTGACCCGTCAGGACAGCGTCCAGAAGCCGTCGGCGCCCACGTGGTGCTCGACGGCCACGCGCCCGAGCTGCTCGCGCGCGTCCTCGACCGCGATGTCGCAGACGACCGCGACCTCCTTGCTGGCCAGCGGCGTCCCGGCCCAGCGCAGCACGTCCTCGACGGAGGAGGGCGGCTCGCGGCGGTCCAGGCCGGGGACGAGGTTGGCCAGGACGACGTCGTAGGCGGCGAACGGCTGGAAGCCGGGCACCGAGACGGTGACGCCGTCGGCGAGCCGGGTGATCTCGTAGCTCGGGCAGGTGTAGCGCCGCCCGCCCGACCAGTTGGCGAGCTTGTGGTCGAGGACCCGGGCCGCGGGCAGCGGCTCGCGCGCGAGCCGCATGTCGGCCTCGAGGTCCTGCTCGACGGCGGGATCGGCCGACCACGCGCGCAGCTCGTCGGGCTCCAGGCCGGCGTCGCGCGCCGCGCCGTCGATCGTCGCGGGCTCGTCGAGCATCTCGCCCGAGAAGTGGCGCACGCGCAGCGCGCGCAGCAGCCGGCGCGTCTGGAACTCCGTGGCGTTGCGCCGCGCGGCGACGACGGCGCGGCAGGCGTCGCGCGTGCCGGCCACGCGCGGCTTGACGCGGCTGTCGATCGGCATCCCGTGCTCGCGCGAGATGCGCCGCCCGGAGTCCGCGACCCACTTCGGCGTGTAGCCGCGGTCGGCGTAGTCGGCGGCGGCGTCGGCGAGCACGACCATGCGCGGGATCCACTCGATCGAGCCCTCGTAGAGCCAGTTCAGCCGCCGGCGGAAGGGCTCGGCGCTGTAGGCCCACGGGCAGCCGGGGTCGGTGAACTCGTTGACGCGGACGCAGATCTCAGCCACGCGCGGCCGCCCTGGCCGTCAGCACGTTCGGGAGCCACTCGCGCACGGCGGCGGCCACCGCCTCGAGGTCGGTGCGCAGGCCGTGGTCGCCGGCGACGCGGACGACGACGCGGCTCGGCGCGGCGGGCGGGATGCCGAACGGGTCGCGGTCGCCCTGCACGACGAGCGTCGGGACCTGCACCTCCTCGAGCTCCGCGAGCCGGCTCCGCTCGGGCCGGCCCGGCGGGTGCAGCGGGAAGGCGAGGCAGAGCACGCCGGCCGCGCCGGTCGCCTGCGCGGTGCGGCACGCCACCCGCGCCCCCGAGGAGCGCCCGCCGGCGACGAGGGGGAGACCGCCCAGCGCGCCCGTGCGCAGGTGGTCAACGACCGCGATCCAGGCGGCGTCGAGCTGGCGCGCCGGCGCCGGCGAGCGCCGGCCCGCGACGCGGTAGGGCTGCTCGACGAGCGCGACGCTGACGTCCTCGGCGCGCGCGGCGCTCGTCGCCGCCTCGAGGTCACGCGCGGTCACGCCTCCGCCGGCCCCGTGACCGAGGACGAGCGCGCCCCTCGGCTCGGCGGCGAGCTGGAGGTGCGCCCTGGCCGGCCCGTGCGGGGTGTCGATCTCCAGCGCGGTCACGCGCCTGATCCTGGCAGGCGCCGGCGGCTTAGCCTGGATCTCCGATTCTCGCGGCGCGAGACGCCCGGATGCCGTCGTCATACGGCTTCGGCCGCGAACCTAAGGGGTCACCCTGAGGATGCGCGGCCGAAGCCGTCTGACTCGGCCTCCGGACGCCTCGCATCCACGACCTATCGGAGTTCCAGGCTCAGCGCAGGAACTCGCGCAGCGCCGCCCGGCCGCCCCCGATCAAGGG
>DASXRF010000033.1:0-2921 GCA_036506755.1 Solirubrobacteraceae bacterium
CGACCGTGCACGGCGTCGCGCCCGACGGCCGGCGCTACGACGCCGAGGACCCCGACCTGCTGCTGTGGGTCTGGGCGACGCTCGTCGACAGCGCGCTGCTCGTCTACCGGCGCTACGTCGGCGCGCTGTCGGCCGGCGAGATCGAGCGCTATTACGCCGAGCAGACGCGGTTCGCGTCGGCGTGCGGGGTGCCGGACGGATGGTGGCCCGCGACGTACGGCGAGTTCGTGGCGTACTACGAGCGCGTGGTCTGCGAGGACCTGGTCGTCGGCGAGCACGCGCGGCGGATCTGCGAGGCGGTCCTGCACCCCGGCGTGCCGTGGCCGGTGCGGCCGGTGTTCGAGCGGGCGTTGGGGCTCGTCACCGTGGGGCTGCTGCCGGGTGTGGTGCGGGAGCGGTACGGGTTGGAGTGGGGGCCGGGGCGGGAGTGGCTGCTGGGGGCGTCGGCGGGGTCTGTGCGGCGGATGCTGCCGCTGCTGCCCGGAGTGCTGCGGGAGTTCCCGGCGGCGAGGGCGGCGCGGCGGCGGGTGGCGTAGCTCCGCCCGGGCGTTCGGCGGCGGGCTGCGGCCGGGCCTGTGGCACCGAGGGGAAGCGGATCGGGGTCCGCGCCCGGGCCGCGCGGGCGCGTCGGCGGCTCTGTGACCCGGGCGCTGTGTCACCTAACGTCGACTGTGTCGGCGCCAGGTGACACAGCGTTCGTGGGTGGCGCGTAGACGCTCGACTCGAGAGGCGCGGGGAGCCGCGTCCGCCGAAGGTGCCGCTCGGCCCGGGCGCAGACCACGATCCCTTCCCCTCACCAGCCGCAGACCCGGCCGCGACCCGCCGCCAACGCAAGGGCGGAGCGAAACAGCGCTACGGCCGCGCGTGCTCCCGCGCCCGCGCCGTCGCAAGCGAGCGCGCCGGGACGACGCGCATCCGCTTCGGCGGCACCGGGACCGGCAGCCCGTGGGCGCCTCGCGGGCGCGGGTGGCGCGGCAGGCCCGGGCGCGGGTGGCGCGGCCGGCGCGCGCCGCCGTCCTCGCTGGACGGCTCGGCGGTCTCGGGCGTCTGGTGGATGGCCCACCAGACGATGTAGAGCAGCGCGGCGATCGGGATCTTGAGCCCGATCATCAGATACACGAAGGTCCAACCCATCCCCGCGACAGCAAGCTACCCGTCGCTCGGGGATCCCACAAGCCCGGCCTACGCGCGCAGCTCGACGGGCGCGGTCTCGAAGCGCGTGATGCGCGACAGGTCGTCGACGCGCTGGGCGATCTCGTCGGCGGTCAGGCGGGCGACGCGCTCGGTCCCGAACTCCTCGACGTTGAACGACGCCAGCGCGGTCCCGAAGGCCATCGCGCGCCGCAGCGCCTCGTCGCCGAGCTCGCCGCGCCGGGCGGCCAGGTAGCCGACGAAGCCGCCGGCGAACGTGTCCCCGGCGCCCGTCGGGTCGACGACGGTCTCGAGCGGGTACGCCGGCAGCGCGAAGAACGTGTCGCGCGCCAGCAGGGCCGCGCCGTACTCGCCCTGCTTGGCGACGACGACCTGCGGGCCCATCGCGTGGACCTCGCGAGCGGCCTGCACGAGGTTCGGCTTGCCGGTCAGCTGGCGCAGCTCGGCGTCGTTGAGGATCACGCAGTCGACCTGCTCGATCGTGCGCACGAGCGAGTCGCGCGCGATCTCGATCCACAGGTTCATCGAGTCGAGCGCCACGAACCGCGCGTCGGGGCACTGCTCGCGCACGCCGCGCTGCACGTCGGGCTGGATGTTGGCCAGGAACAGGACCTCCGAGGAGCGGCTCGCCTCGCTGAGCTTGGGCTCGAAGTGCTCGAAGACGCCCAGCTGCGTGTCGTGCGTCTCGCGGGAGTTCAGGTCCCAGCCGTACTCGCCGTGCCAGAAGAACGTCTTGCCGCCGCCCACGCGCTCGACGTCGTCCGTGCTCGTCCCGCGCGTCTGCAGGACGCGCATGTCCTCGTCGGCGAAGTCGTCGCCCACCGGGCCCACGACGCGCACCTCGTCGAAGAACGAAGCGGCGAGCGCGAAGTGGGTCGCCGCGCCGCCGAGCATCCGCTCGCGCTCGCCGAACGGGGTCTTGACGCGGTCATAGGCGATGGATCCGACGACGGTGACGCTCATGGGCGGCCGAGACTAGCCTGCCGCCCGTGCGGGCCATCCAGATCGAGGAGTTCGGCGGACCCGAGGTCCTGCAGCTCGTCGACGCGCCCAAGCCCGAGCCCGGCCCCGGCGAGGTCCTCGTGCGCGTCGCGCGCGCGGGGGTCAACTTCGCCGACACCCACCAGCGCCAGGACCAGTACGTCGCCAAGCAGACGCTGCCCATGATCCCCGGCAGCGAGGTCGCCGGCGTGCGCGAGGACACGGGCGAGCGCGTCCTCGCGCTGTGCGGGCACGGCGGCTACGCCGAGTACGCCACCGCGCCGGCGGCGCTCACCTTCCCGATTCCCGACGGCGTCGACGACGGGACCGCGCTCGCGCTCCTCGTCCAGGGCCTGACCGCCTGGCACCTGTACCGGACCGCCGGGCGCGTGGCCCACGGCGACACCGTGGTCGTGCACTCGGCGGCGGGCGGCGTCGGCTCGCTGGCGCTGCAGCTCGGCCGCGGGATGGGGGCCGGCCGGGTCATCGCGACGGCGACCAGCGAGGAGAAGCGCGCGCTCGCGCTCGAGCTCGGCGCCGACGCGGCCGTCGACGGCGGGCCGGACGGCCTGCGCGACCGCCTGATCGAGGCCAACGACGGCGAGCCGGTCGACGTCGTCTTCGAGATGGCGGGCGGGCTGATCTTCGAGGAGTCGATGGCGGCGCTGGCGCCGTTCGGGCGGCTCGTCGTCTACGGGATCGCGTCGCGCGAGCAGAACACCGTCAAGACCGGCCGGCTGATGCGCCGCAGCCAGGCGGTCGTCGGCTTCTGGCTGTGGGACTGTCTC
>DASXRF010000034.1:0-3025 GCA_036506755.1 Solirubrobacteraceae bacterium
CGACCCGGGCCGCGTAGGCGGCGAAGTCGTCGGTGCGGATGGCCTGCGGGCCGTCGCAGATCGCCTGCTCGGGCGCCGGATGCGTCTCGACGATGATCCCGTCGGCGCCGGCGGCCGCGGCGGCGAGCGACAGCGGCGTCACGAGGTCGCGCCGGCCGGCCGCGTGGCTGGGGTCGACGATGACCGGCAGGTGCGAGAGCTCCTTGAGCACCGGTACCGCGGTGATGTCCAGGGTGAAGCGGTAGGAGTTCTCGAACGTCCGGATGCCGCGCTCGCACAGCATGACGTTCGGGTTGCCCTCCTTGAGCACGTACTCGGCGCTCATGAGCAGCTCCTCGAGGGTCCCCGACAGCCCGCGCTTGAGCAGGACGGGCACGCCGGAGCGGCCGATCTCGCTCAGCAGCGTGTAGTTCTGCATGTTGCGCGCGCCGATCTGGAAGACGTCGGCCACCTCGGCCACGGCCTCGATGTCGCGGACGTCCATCAGCTCGGTGACGATCGGCAGGCCCGTCTGGGCCTTGGCCTCCTCGAGCAGGCGCAGGCCCTCCTGGCCGAGCCCCTGGAACGAGTACGGCGACGTGCGCGGCTTGTACGCGCCGCCGCGGTACATGGCCGCGCCGGCGGCCGCGACGGCGTGCGCGGCGGTCAGCACCTGGTCGCGCGACTCGACCGTGCACGGGCCGGCGATCAGCGTGAAGTGATCGCCGCCGACCTTGCGGCCCGCGATGTCGAGCACGCTGGGCCGCCCGCCGGTCACCTGGGCGGAGGCCAGCTTGTAGGGCTTGAGGATCGGCACGACGTGGTCGACGCCGTGCATCGCGTCCGGCTCGATGCGGGCGACGTGCTCGCGGTCGCCGATCGCGCCGATGAGCGTCAGCTCCTCGCCGCGCGAGACGTGCACGCGGGCGCCGACGCTCTCTACTCGCTGGATGACGGCCGCGATGTCGTCATCGGTGGCCGTCTGCTTCATCACTATCAACATGGGAATCCGGTCCTTGGTACGTCGGGCGTTCAACGAGAAGGTCGTGATGAGCGCCCGGCTAGCCGACGTGGTCGGCAAGGTGCGGCCGGACGCCTAGCGAAATCGCCAGGCGAACGCGTAGCCGAAGGCAAAGGAGGTGCGGGTCTGGCTACGCATGTTCGCGCGACCCTACAACAAGTCACGGAGCGCGTGCAGAAATTTGTCGTTCTGGGCCGCCGTGCCGTACGTGACGCGCAGCGCCCCCGGCTTGCCCAGCGCGCTCCCCGCCCGGACGAGCACGCCGCGCTCGGCCAGGCCGCGCACGACGTCGTCCTCGACCTCCGGGGTGGGCAGGTCGAACCACGCGAAGTTGGCCTGCGACTCGGCCGGCTCGATGCCGAGGTCGCGCAGGCCGGCGTCGATCTGCAGGCGCCGGGCGACGTTGCGCTCGACGCGCTCGGCCACCTCGTCCTGGTGGCGCAGGGCCTCCAGCGCCGCGGCCTGGGCCGCGGTGTTGCAGAAGAACGGCTGGCGCACCTGGTCGACGGCGCGCTTGAAGTCGGCCGAGCCGCACAGGCCGAAGCCGACGCGCAGGCCGCACAGGCCGTAGACCTTCGAGAAGGTCCGCAGCAGGACGAGGTTGGGGAACTGCGGCAGCAGGTCGAGCGTCGCGTCCGGGTCGTCGAGCAGGTTGAACTCGCAGTAGGCCTCGTCGAGGAGCACCGCGACCTGGCGCGGGACGCGCTCGAGGAACGCGCCGATCTCCTCGACCGACACCGCCGTCGACGTCGGGTTGTTCGGGTTGCAGACGACGACCATGCGGGTGGCCACGGTGATCTCGGCGGCCATCGCGTCGAGGTCGTGGCGGTCGTGCTCGTCGAGCCCGACGACGATCGCGCGGGCGCCCGACGCCGCGGCCAGGTGCGGGTAGACGCTGAAGCTCGGCCACGCGTAGACGAGCTCGGCCCCCGGCTCGAGCAGCGCCTCGCCGGCGGCGAGCAGGACGTCGCACGAGCCGTTGCCCAGCGCGATGCGCTCGGCCGCCACGCCGTAGCGGTCGGCCAGGGCGCGGCGCAGGCGCGTGCCGGCCGGGTCGGGGTAGCGGTTGAGCGTCGGCAGGGCGCGGGTGATCGCGTCGATCACCGCGGGGATCGGCGGGTCGGGCGTCTCGTTGGAGGCCATCAGGGCGACGTCCTCGCCCAGCTGGTAGCCGCCGGCGACCGGGTAGCTCGGGATGCGCCGGATGCGCTCGGAGAACTCGATCACTGCGCGGCCTCCAGGTCAGAGCGCAAGCCGCGCGCGTCGCCGAGGTAGACGTGCTTGGTCTCGTGCTCGTCGTCGGCGTAGTAGTGCATGAGCACGCGGATGACCCGCGGCAGCGAGCCGGGCACGGGGATCTCGCGGGCGCACAGCAGCGGCACGCGGTTGAGGCCGAGCCGGCGCGCGGCCACGGCGGGGAACTCGGCGTCGAGGTCGTCGGTCAGCGTGAAGATGCAGCTGACGACGTCCTCAACCGCGAGAGTGTTTCGCTTCATGATCTCGCGCATGAGCCACTCCGTCGCCCCCACGATCGCCTCGGCGTCGTTGCGGTCCACGGTCGTGGCCCCGCGCAGGGCGTGGAGCCGGGCCATCGGGCTGGGATGCTGCCAGATCGCCCTGCTCGCCCTCGGCTGCGGGGGTGGCGAGCGCGCGCCGGCGCCGCCGCCGGCGCCCGCTCGGATCCTCGTGATCAGCGAGTGGCGCGACGGCGCGGCGATCCCCGTGCGGTTCACGTGCGCCGGCGCGGGCGCGCAGCCGCGCATCGCGTGGCGCGGCGTGCCGCGGGGCGCCCGCGAG
The DNA here is from genome assembly GCA_036506755.1 of Solirubrobacteraceae bacterium. Classification (GTDB taxonomy): domain Bacteria; phylum Actinomycetota; class Thermoleophilia; order Solirubrobacterales; family Solirubrobacteraceae; genus DASXRF01. The sequence continues at coordinate 2,798 of DASXRF010000034.1, forward strand.
CTCGTCCTAGTCGTGACCGACCCCGACGCCCCGGGCGGGCGCTTCGTCCACTGGACGGCCTACGGGATCGCGCCCGGCGCCCGCGCGGTGCCGCCGGGCGTGCGTGAGGGCGCCAACTCCGCGGGCAAGGACGGCTGGACGCCGCCGTGCCCGCCCGAGGGCGACCGGCCGCACCGCTACGTCATCGAGCTCTACGCGCTGCCCCGGCGGTCGGGGCTGCCGGCGGGC
>DASXRF010000035.1:0-16928 GCA_036506755.1 Solirubrobacteraceae bacterium
ATGCTCAACCCCGCCCGCGCGGTCCAGGGCACGGGCGCCGCGTGCATGTTCGCCTGCTCGCTGGCGCTCATCGCCGGCGCGTTCCCGCCGCAGGAGCGCGGGACGGCGTTCGGCATCTTCGGCGGGACGATCGGCGGGGCCGTGGCGGTCGGGCCGCTGATCGGCGGCGCGCTCACCGAGGGCATCGGCTGGGAGTGGGTCTTCTTCGTCAACGTCCCGATCGGGATCGCCGCGATCGTGGCCTCGTTCACCCGGATGCGCGAGTCGCGCGACCCGCGCAGCGGACACGTCGACGTCGCGGGGTTCGTCACCTTCTCCGTCGCGCTGTTCCTGCTGGTCTTCGCGCTGGTCCGCGGCAACGCCGAGGGCTGGAGCAGCCCGCTGATCGTCTCGTTCCTCGTCGCCTCGGGGCTGCTGCTCGTCGCGTTCGTGGCCATCGAGTGGCGCGTCGAGGACCCGATGTTCGATCTCACGCTGTTCCGCAAGCCGAGCTTCACCGGGGCGGCGATCGTCGGCTTCACGCTGTCGGCGTCGATGTTCTCGCTGTTCCTGTACCTGACGCTCTACATCCAGAACGTGCTCGGCTACTCGCCGCTCGAGGCCGGCGTGCGCTTCCTGCCGACGACGCTGCTGTCGTTCTTCGTCGCGCCGATCGCCGGTCGCCTGGTCGGGCGCGTCGTCCCGGTCCGCGTGCTGCTCGGCGTGGGCATGGTCCTCGTCGGCGTCGGCCTGCTGCTGCAGAGCGGACTTGACGCCGGCTCGCACTGGACGCACTTCCTGCCGGGCTTCATCGCCGCCGGCTTCGGTGTCGGGCTGATCAACCCGCCGCTGGCGACCACGCAGGTCGGCGTCGTGCCGCCGCAGCGCAGCGGGATGGCGTCGGGGATCGGCAACACCTTCCGCCAGGTCGGGATCGCGACCGGGATCGCCGCCCTCGGGGCGATCTTCCAGCACGCGGTCACGGCCAAGACGCTCGACGCCCTCGGCTCCGGCCCGCGCCTCGGCGGCGACGTCGGCTCGGCGCTGTCGTCGGGCAACCTCGGCGGCGTGCTGCGCGCGCTGCCGCCCGACCAGCGCGGGCGCTTCGTCGAGGCCTTTCACGCGGGCTTCGCCGGCGCGCTCAACGAGATCCTCGTCATCGGCGCGATCGTCGCGCTCGCCGGCGCGGTCGCCGGCTTCGCGCTCGTGCGCCGCGAGGACTTCGTCACCGCCGAGGCCGCCGCGCCGGAGGCCGCGCCGGTCGCGGCGTGATCGAGCCACTCCTCGAGCACCGGCTGACGCTCGGCGGCTTCGAGACGCGGGCGCTGGAGCTCGAGGGCCACGGCCCGCCGCTCGTCCTGCTGCACGGGTTCTCGGACTCGGCGGACACCTGGCGGCTCGTCCTGGACCGCCTGGCGCGCCGGGGTCAGCGCGCGCTCGCGCTCGACCTGCCGGGCTTCGGCGCCGCTGCGCCGCTCGTCGCGGGCCGGCCCGTGCTCGACCAGCTCGACGCCTTCACCGCGGGGGCGATCCGCCACGTCGGCGGTGGCGCCGTCGTCGCCGGCAACTCGCTCGGCGGGGTCTGCGCGCTCCGTGCCGCCGAGCGGCGTGACCCGCCGCTGCGCGGGATCGTGCCCATCGCCCCCGCGGGCCTCGACATGCCGCGCTGGTTCGGGGTGATCGAGCGCGACCCGCTCGTGCGCTTCGTGCTGCGCTCGCCGCTTCCGCTCCCGACCGTCGCCGTGCGCGCCGTCGTCGGCGAGGCCTACCGCCAGCTCGCGTTCGCGCGCCCGCGCGCGCCGGCGCGCGAGATCGTCGCCGGCTTCACCGCGCACTTCCGTGACCGCCGTGCGGTGGCCGGCTACCTCGAGGTCGGCCGGCGGCTGCTTCCCGAGCTCGCCGACTGCTTGCGCCTCGCCGACGTGCAGGTGCCGGTGCTGCTCATCTGGGGCGACCGCGATCGCATGGTTCCCCACCGGGGCGCCCAGCGCGTCCTCGACGAGCTGCCCGAGACGAGCCACGAGCTGCTCGAGGGCGTCGGGCACTGCCCGCAGGTGGAGGCGCCGGACCGCGTCGTCGAGCTGCTGCTCGCATTCCTCGCGGCGCCCGCGCGCCGCGCGACTTAAGAGAGCAAGCTTCCGCAGGTATCGTCGTTGTGGAGAGGGCGAGCATGAAGCTGATCCCGATGCCCAACCAGCTGGCCGACGCGGCCGCCAACGTCTTCGACCAGATGTTCCGCGGCGGGCTGGCCGACCTCCGGCGCACGCCCGCGTCGATCATCGAGGAGAAGCCGCAGTGCACGGTCTACCGCTACCTCGTCCCCGACGAGACCACGTGCCGCGACCTGCCGGTCCTGCTCGTCCCGCCGCTCGCGGCGCCGACGCTGTGCTTCGACCTGCGCCGCGGGTGCTCGCTGGCCGAGCATCTGCTCGCGCTCGGCCACCCGACCTACCTGCTCGAGTACGGCGAGATCGGCTACGCCGATCGCGAGCTCGGGCTCGAGCACTGGGTCGGAGACGTCCTGCCGACGGCGATCCGCCGCGTCTCGGAGGACAGCGGCGGCGCGCCCGTGCAGGTCGTCGGCTGGTGCCTGGGCGGGATCATGGCGCTGCTCTCCGTCGCCGGCGACGGCTCGCTGCCGGTCAACGCCATCGCCACGGTCGCGAGCCCGTTCGACTTCACGCGCGTGCGACTGCTGGCGCCCCTGCGCCCGATGGCCAACCTGACCAGCGGCGTCGTCGTGTCGACGCTCTATCGGGCGCTGGGCGGGGCGCCCGCGCCGCTCGTCCGCCGCGGGTTCCAGCTCAGCTCGCTGGACAAGTACCTGACCAGGCCGATCGCGATCGCCACGCACCTCGACGACCGCGACTTCCTCGCCCAGATGGAGGCGGTCGACCGCTTCACGGCGAACATGCACGCCTACCCGGGGCGCACGTTCGGCCAGCTCTACCACCGCTTCTTCCGGGTCAACGACCTCGCCGACGGCGTGCTTGAGATCGACGACCGCAGCATCGACCTCGCCGACGTGCACATCCCCGTGCTGTCGATCGCCGGGTCGAGCGACACCCTCGCGCCGCGCCCCGCCGTCCATGCCGTCGGCGACCTGCTGCCCAACGCCGCCGAGGTGCGCCTCGAGACGGCGCCGGGGGGGCATCTCGGCGTGCTGACCGGACGCTCGGCCAAGCGGACGACGTGGACGTGCATCGACCAGTTCTTCGCCCGCCACGGCTCGCCCGCGCGTCAACCGCGCGAGGCGGCGCGCCGGCATCTGCGCGTCGTCGCCTAGCCTGGGGTTCATGCGCTCACGCCTCGCCGCGCTCGCCGCCGCCGTCTTCGTGCTCGCCGCCGCGCCCGCCGCGCGGGCCGCCGACACCCGGGTCATCGCCCCCGGCGTGAGCGTCCGCGGCCTCGACGTCTCGGGCCGCACCGTCGATGACGCGGCCGCCTTCCTGGGCGGCTACCTGACCGGCTTCCTCTCGCGCAACGTCGTCGTGCAGGTGGGCGCCCGCGAGTACAAGCTGAGCTCCGCGCGCGCCAAGCTCGCCTTCGACCCGCTGCTGACCGCCAAGCGCGCGTTCCAGGCCGGCCAGAGCCGCCCCGACCAAGCGGTCCCGGTCGACGTGCCGCCCGCGCTCAGGCACTCGCGCCGGGCGGTGCGCGCGTGGGCGCTCGCGCTGCGCCGGCGCGTCACCCGCCCGGCGACGAACGCGCGCGTGCGCATCACGGTCCGCCACGTCTACCGCACCCACTCGCGGCCGGGCCTGACGATCGACGCGGGCAAGCTGGCCGAGGCCGTCGACGCCACGCTCGACGACTCGCGCGCGCCGCGCCGGTTCCGCCAGGCGACGGCGCCGCTGCGCCCGAAGGTCACCGCCAACGACCTCGACCGTGTCTACGGGACGATCATCACGATCGACCGCGCCAACTTCACGCTGCGGCTGTTCAAGCGCCTGCGGGTCGTCCGGCGCTACGGGATCGCGGTCGGCATGGCCGGCCTCGACACGCCGGCGGGGCAGTACGCGATCCACGACAAGCAGGTCAACCCGGCCTGGCACGTCCCCAACTCGTCGTGGGCGGGCTCGCTGGCCGGCCAGACGATCCCGGGCGGCGCGCCGAACAACCCGCTCAAGGCGCGCTGGCTGGGCGTCGCCAACGGCGTCGGCATCCACGGCACGGCGGAGGACTGGTCGATCGGCAGCCGCGCCTCGCACGGCTGCATCCGGATGCACGTGGCAGACGTCATCGACCTGTTCCGGCGGGTGTCGATCGGGACGCCGGTGCTCATACGCTGAGGGGTCTGGGCGCTAGCCGCTGAGGGGGTCTGGGCCCCAGCCGCTGAGGGGTCAGACCCCAGGCGCGTCAGCTTTTCGCCGCCAGGAGCGCCCGGTCCGCTCGCGCGAGCAGGGCCTCGGGCGTCTCGGCGCCGTCGTGCTGCGCGACGCCGACGCCGAGCGTGATGGCGCACCCGCCCGGCGCCCGGCACGTGGCGGTGACGGCGGCGGCGAGCCGCTCGGCGACGAACTCGGCTGCCTCCAGGCCGGTCTCGGGCAGCAGGAGCGCGAACTCGTCGCCGCCCCAGCGGAAGCACGCGTCGGGGCGCCGGACGGTCGAGCGCACGACGGCCGCGACCTGGCGCAGGCAGTCGTCGCCGGCCAGATGGCCGTGCTTATCGTTGATCGCCTTGAACGCGTCGAGGTCGGCGACGACGAGGCTGAGCGGGCGGCCGGTGCGCTCGCTGCGGGCCACCTCGGTCGCGGTCACCTCGTCGAACGCGCGCCGGTTGCCCAGGCCTGTGAGCTGGTCGACGCGTGCGAGGGCCCGCGCATGCGAGCCCTCTCGGCGCAGCCGGGCGCGCTGGGCGCGCGTCCCGGCCGCCCAGGCGAGCGCCAGCCCGCCCACGGCGAGCCAGACGACGATCTGGACGAGCGCCTCGGCGGCGGCCGCGGGCGGCCAGCCGGTCTCGGCGAGGCTCGGCACGCGCGTGAGGGCGGCGATCGCGGTGATCATCAGGACGCGCCGCAGCGTGTGCGTCGCGCTGGCCCAGACGATCACCAGCACGACGAGCTTGTCGTAGGGCGCCTGGGCGGAGGCGAGCGAGTCGAGCACGCCGATCGCGAGCAGCGCGCCGATCGCCAGCGCCACCGTCGCCCCGATGCCGACGAGCCGGCTGCTCGTGAGCAGGAGGCCCGCCGCCGCCGCGCACGCGAGCAGGATCGCCGCGGCCGCCGTCCAGCCGACGGCCGGCGACGCGAACGCGGTCGGCGGGCCGACGGGGAGCAGCGCGGTGGCCACGAGCGTGAGCACGCCGAGCGCCCCGCCGCCGATGCGGCGCACCATCCCGATGTCCGCGTCGACGTAGTAGGCGCGCCCGCCCGCGCGCAGCAAGGCGAGCGCCTCGCGCCGCAGGGCGTGATCGGCCGCCATGTCTCCCATGGCACCTCATATCGGCTGGACGGGCCGGTCGAGACACCTTGCGCGGACGGACGGTGGACACTTACGACGTGCTCGACGACGGACGGACGCGCTGCTGGCCGGTCCGCGACGAGATCGCGCGGGCCTACCACGACGAGGAGTGGGGCCGCCCGGTCCGCGACGAGGCGGCGCTCCTCGAGAAGATCTGCCTCGAGGGCTTTCAGTCCGGCCTGTCGTGGGACACGATCCTGCGCAAGCGCCCCGCCTTCCGCGCCGCGTTCGCCGGCTTCGACGCCGAGGCCGTCGCCCGCTACGGCGACGAGGACGTCGAGCGCCTGCTGGCCGACGCCGGCATCGTGCGCAACCGCCGGAAGATCGAGGCGACGATCGCCAACGCCTGGGCGACCGCTGCGATGCACGCCGCCGGCGAGACCCTGGCCGAGCTCACCTGGGCGCACCGCCCGCCAGAGCGCCCCGCGCCGCGCTCGTTCGCCGAGGTGGCGCCGACGTCGCCCGAGTCCGTCGCGCTCGCCCGCGAGCTCAAGCGCCGCGGCTTTCGCTTCGTGGGCCCGACGACGGTGTACGCGATGATGCAGGCGGTCGGCGTGGTCAATGACCACCTCGCGGCGTGCTGGGTGCGCGAGGAGGTAGAGGCGCTCCGGGCCGTATCACCGGGGATATGATCGTGGCCCGACGAGAGGAGGTCCCCATGCAGGCCGAGCCCACGTGGCGTGTGGACGTCACGTTCACCGAAGAGGAAGGCCGCACGCGCGCTGACGCGATCCTCGAGTTCGGCGGTCAGCGGTTCCACGGCTGGGGCCAGGCCAAGCGCAGCCCCGGCGATCCCGACGTGCCGGTGGTCGGCGAGGAGCTCGCGGCGTCGCGCGCGCTGTCGGAGCTCGCCCACCACCTGCTGCACGCCGCCGCCGACCGCATCGAGAGCTTCGAGGGCCGGCCGGTCTCACTGCACGGATAGAAAGCGCGCGATCTCCTCGTGGGTCGCCCGCGGGCGCTCGAGCTGCGGGACGTGGCCGCAGTCGAGCTCGACGTGGCGCGCCTGCGGGAGCGCCTCGCGCACGTAGCGGGCGAAGGCGAGCGGCACGAGCGGGTCGTGCCGGCCCCACACGAACAGGCTCTCGCACGTCAGCCCGGGCAGGCGCGTCCAGAAGCCGTCCGGCCCGTGCGGCTCCTCGAGGTAGATGTTGCGCGCGGCGGCGTAGAAGGCCGCGCGCCCGCGCGGCGTGAGGTAGGAGCGCAGGAACTCGTCGACCCCCGCCGCGGCCCAGCCGTCCTCGCCGCCCGGGATGGCGCGGCGCACGATCGGCTCGACGATGCCGCGCGGCGCCGGCTGGAGCGCGCCGAGCTGCGGCGGCACGAAGCGCAGCAGCGGCGCCCAGCGGCGCTCGCGTAGCCAGGCCAGCGACGGCGCGAGCAAGACCAGGCGGCGCGCGCGGTCCGGATGGCGCAGTCCCACCTCGATGGCGACGCGCCCGCCCATGCTGTTGCCGATGACGTCGGCGCGGTCGAGCTCGAGCGCGTCGAGCGCCGCGATCACCGAGCGTGCGAAGAAGCGCGGGTCGTAGCGCGCGCGCAGCGGCTTGGCCGAGTCGCCGAAGCCGGGCAGGTCGAGCGCGATCGTGCGGTAGGAGCCGGCCAGGGCCGCCACCGTCGGCAGGAAGGACGCCTTGGTCGCTCCGAGCCCGTGCAGGAGGACGACCGGCGGGCCGGCGCCGGCCTCCATGATCGAGAGCGGGCCGATCTTCGTGGGCAGCTGGCGGAAGCGCAGGCCCCGGCCGTTGGCGGCGCCGGCCGTGGCGGCCAGGAAGCCGACGCCGAGGTGCAGGTCGTGGCGCACGCGCAGCCGGCCGGCGCGGAACGCCGCCATCCCGCTGCGCAGGTCGCCCGCCACGTCGCGCCAGGTCGCCTCGTCGCCGGTGAGCACGGCGTCGGGCCGGCGCTCCTCGTCGGCGGGCTCGAGCCGGACGGCCCCGCCGGCCAGCACGGCGTCCCACGCCCCGCCGCCGGCGATCGCCAGCCGCACCCGCGCCCGCGGGCGGCCGAGGTCGAAGACCTGCGCGTCGAAGCGCTCGGCGAGGGCTTGCAGCGCGGGCGGCGGTTCCGGCATCGCGCAGCAGAGTAGGCGGCGACGAGGGCGGCGACCGGCCCGCCGGCGCGCTGATCCGCGCCGGCCGCGCCCACTCGGCACCGCCTACGACATCCGTCCAACGCCGTTCCCGGGCCGCAGGGGCGCGGGTACGAAGCCCGACCTCCGACCGGAGGTCTCCCCGTGCTTCGCCCACCCCGCCTGCTTCCCCCAGCGGCCGCCCTGGCCGCTCTCTCTTTCCTCGCCGTGCCCGCGCTCGCGCACGGCGCCGCGACCGTCTCCCTGCAGCCGGCCGCCGGCCCGCCCGGATCGGTGGTGACTCTGCGCGGCGTCGGCCTGCCTGCCGGCAAGGCGGTCACCGTGAGGATCGGATCGAGGAAGGTGCGCGTGGTGGCCGGCCGCCGCGGCGCGTTCGTCGCGCGAGTCCGGATCCCGCGAGGCGCCCACGGCCGCCCGGCGCTGATCACGCGGGCCGCCGGCGTGCGCATCGCCAATCGCTTCGCCGTCATGCGCGGCGCCGTCGAGATCGGCGAGGTCGCCGGCCCCGGCCGCGCCCGGCTGCGCTGGATGCCGCTGCGCGCGGCGTCGGGCACCGTGCTCGAGCTGCACGGCGTGGGCCTGCCCCGCCGCCGCCCGGTCACCATCTCGCTGGCGGGCAAGCGCGTCGCCTCGGTGCGCTCGACCCGGGCCGGCAAGTTCGCGGCGAAGGTGACCGTGCCCGCGTCGGCCGCCGGCCCGCTCGCCGGCGTCGTGCGGTCGGGCCGCGTGCGCATGCCGTTCGTCATCACCGTGCTCGGCGACACGTCGGCCGGCGCGAACTCGGGCGCGGGCAGGGGCGCGGGACCCGGCTCCGGCTCGTCGGGCGCCGCGCCCGGCGGCTCGGTCACCGCTCCGTCGACGGGGCCGCCGCCGCCGGCGCCCAACGGCGAGCCGTCGTTCCCCATCCGCGCCGCCTTCTACTACCCGTGGTTCCCCGAGACCTGGGGGAGCGGCAGCTCCAAGTACACCCACTACCACCCCACCGCTGGCTTTTACAGCTCCGACGACACGGCGGTGATCGCGCGCCACCTCGACGAGCTGCGCTACGGCAACATCCAGGTCGGCATCAGCTCGTGGTGGGGCCAGGGCCACTACACCGACAAGCGGCTGGGCACGATCCTGTCGGTCACGCACTCGACGGGCAGCCCGGTGCGCTGGGCGGTCTACTACGAGAACGAGGGCTTCGGTGACCCGTCGGTCGCGCAGCTCGCGTCCGACCTGAAGTACCTGCGCGACAAGTACGCCTCCGACCCGGCGTTCCTCAAGCTCGGCGGGCGCTTCGTGGTCTTCGCCTACGGCGACGGCAACGACAGCTGCGGCATGGTCGACCGCTGGCGCCAGGCCAGCGCGGGCACGGGCGCCTACATCGTCCTCAAGCTGTTCCCCGGCTACATGAGCTGCGCGTCGCAGCCCGACGGCTGGCACCAGTACGCGCCTGCCGTGCGCGCGGACGCCCACCCCGGGCAGTCCTTCGAGGTCTCACCCGGGTTCTGGCTGGCAACCGATTCGGCGCCGCGACTCGCCCGCGACCCGGGGTGCTTCCGCGCTGCCGTGCGCGACATGGTCGCCTCCGGCGCGCCCTGGCAGCTCGTCACGACGTTCAGCGAGTGGGGCGAGGGCACGTCGGTCGAGCCGGCGTCCGAGTGGCAGACGTCGTCGGGCTACGGCGCCTACCTCGACGCCCTGCACGACAACGGCGCGGGTGCGCCCGCCGGTCCGCCGTGCTGACAATGTCTGCATGACGGTTGCGGCGCGGCGACCGCGCCTGGAGATCGAGTACTGCACGCAGTGCCGGTGGCTCCTGCGCGCCGGCTGGATGGCGCAGGAGCTGCTGACCACGTTCCCGGCCGACCTCGGCGAGGTCGCGCTCGTGCCGGGGACGGGCGGGGTGTTCGAGATCCGCCTCGACGGCGACGCGATCTGGTCGCGCGCGGCCGAGGGCGGCTTCCCCGAGCTGCCGGTCCTCAAGCAGCTCGTGCGCGACCGGATCGCGCCCGGGCGCTCGCTCGGACACACCGACCGGCGTAAATGAACCGGATTCCGGGAGCGAGGCTGTGCATCGCCTCGCACCCGGTGGCCCGCAGCGCCGCGGCGGCCCACGCTGGCCACCTCGGCGGCGGGGGCGAAGCAGCTCGAGTGCGAAGGGAGGCATGGCCAGAGCCATCCGGACCACGGCAGGGGCGGCGTTGATCACGGCAGTTGCCGCGGCCCTTCCCGCGCTTGCCTCGGCCGCGACCCTGGCGGTCCGGGCCACGAGCAACGGGCTGCCCGTCTCCGTCGCCGTCTCGGCCACCGGCCCGGCGGGTCAGGCGATCGCGACCTCCGACGCATCGGGCGCCGTCTCGCTCAGCCTGCCGGCCGGGACGTACGCGGTCACGGCGGGTGCTCCGGGCTACAAGCCCGCGCGCTACCGGGCCACGCTCGTCGTGGCGGACGCCGCGGGAAACCGCTCGCGGTCGCTGACCCGCCCCGCTTCGAGGTCGTTCGTCGGTAGGGTCCCGCGCCGTGGGCGCTCGTGACGCAGCGGCGCGTGGCATGGCCGCGGGCTTCGCGGGGACGGTTGCGCTCACGCTCTCGCAGCGCCTCGAGATGCGGCTGACCGGCCGGCCGCCGAGCGACCTGCCGGCGCAGGTGGCCGAGGGCGTGCTCGGGATCTCGCCGCGTGGCCGGGCGCGCGAGCGGGCCGCCTTCGCGGCGCACTGGCTCAACAACTCGAGCAGCGGGCTCGGGCGCGCGGCGCTGGCCGGCATCGGGTTGCGCGGCGCGCCGGCCGCCGGCGCGACGTTCGCGCTGTACTTCGCCGGCATGACGCTGCTCTTCCGGCGGCTCGATCTCGCGCCGCCGCGGGCGATCGACCTCGCCCACGCAAGCGTCTGGGCGATCGCGACGAGCGCGGCCTACGACCTGCTCAGCCGCTCGTCGCGGGAAATCGAGGGATGATCGTGACCTTGCTCGGACGCGGCGCGTCGGCACGGCGCCGCGCCGCGCGCCGGATGACCACCGTCCGGCGGGCGGGTCGCACCTGCGTGCGACCGGTGCTGTCGATCGCGCGCACGAGCACGCGGTAGCGGCCGGGCGACAGCCGGCCGCGGACCGTCAGCGACCACGTGTCGCGCGCGCTGCGGGCGAGCAGCCAGAACGGCCGCGAGCAGAACGTCGCGAGCCCCGGCTTCGCGTTCAGCTTCAGCCAGCGACAAGCGCGGCGCCCCTTGCCGAGCCGCGCGACCGCCACCTCGACCACGCTGATGCGCGTGCACCCGATCGCCCCGCCGCGCAGCGTCAGGACGCGAGCCGTTGCGCGCCCGCCCGGCGCGAACGAGGCCAGGGGCGGACCGGAGCACGAGGGGCGCGTGCCGGGCGCCGGCTTCGTCGGCCCCGAACCGCGGCTCGGGGGCTGGCCGTTGGTGGGCGCGGGGTCGTCGGGAGCGGGCGGCGGGATGCGGTCGAAGACGTCGGTGCCGAACGCCTGCAGCCCGTCCTGGCCGGCATAGCCCAGGTACGCGAGCCCGAAGAGGTCCTCGATGCTGCGCAGCAGCGAGTAGTGGTTGTAGTCGGTCCCGTTGAAGTGCGCCCCGGTCGGGTTCTCGGCGCCCGGCGAGATGAACGGCGAGACGAGCACCGCGCCGACGAGGCCGCCGCCGACCTTTGGCGGCTTGGGGTTGGGGTTCAGCGCGGTAGGCGCGGTGAGCTCGGCCGGCCCCGGCTGCTGGTTGCAGCAGGTGGCCGAGTCGTCCGCCTCGTCGAAGGTCACGACCAGCAGGCCGTCGCGCTGGAACGCGGGCGACGCGACGATCTGCGAGACCCAGTACTGCAGGAAGAAGTCGATCTGGCGGAACTGCTGCTCGGTCGAGCTCACCGGCGGCGCCGGCGGGGTCGCCGGCGTGCACGCGAAGTGGCCGTCGTTGCACGTGTCCGGCACGATGAACGCGAGGTTGGGCGTGCGCGCGGGGTCGGCCAGATCGGCGGGCAGGTCGGTCAGCGGCACGTCGTTGGCCGCGCACTGACCCGAGTCGAGCAGCGAGCGGAAGAAGACGAACGGGTTGTGGCGGCGGGCGTAGTGCGCGCCGCCGCTCGACGTGAGCGTGCAGGCCGCGGGCATGCCCTCCATGTAGCCCTTCCAGGTCAGCCCCCGCTCGGTGAGCTGGTCGGCGACGGTCCGGAAGTTGGGCGGGTACATGCAGCCGTTGCTCGCCGCCACGCCGTAGGGCGGCACCGCGTCGGGCAGGACGTCGGCCAGCGGGTCCCCGCAGTTGTCCTTGCTGTCCGGCGTGGGCGGCTGGCCGCTGATCATCGCCAGGTAGTTGACGAGGCTGCCGTGGCCGATCCCGTGGTAGCGCGTGAGCAGCTCGCCCATCGAGGGCAGCGTCGTCGACAGGTACGGCGCCCAGGCCTGCCCGGTCGGGCCGAACGTGTCGGCGAACCCCTTGTTCTCCATCACGATGACGAAGACGTGGCCGACCGGCGGCAGGGTGCTCGCGCTCGCATTGCTTGCCGGCGCCAGGCAGGCGACGGCAGCGCAGAAGAGGAGCGTCAGGCGGCGCATGCAGGGGGTTTCCTTCCTGCCGACCCTACGCAGCCCGAGGTGAAGCCTGGGTGAAATCCGGCCGATTGAAGATCGCCTGACACGGCCCTAACGCTCTGGGCGACACCGGGGCGTCGAACATCCGTCCGTTGGCGCATTGCTGCTCGCCTCGCCGGGGACGTTGAGCCGACACAGACCGCAGCGGCGCGGCCGCTGCCCGTCTGACGTTTCCCCCCGAGACCTCCCGGAGGCCGTTTCTCCGTGCTACGCCGCCATGCGGCGGCGCGCCTTCGCGCGCCGCTGTCGCTCACCCTTGCCCTCATCGCGCTCGCCGCCCTCCCCCTCGCGAGCGCGCAGGCCGCCGCCCTGCCGGCCGACTGGCAGAAGGGCGCCGACTTCACCAGCTGGTGGAGCGACGACTACGCCCAGGGCACGTCCGACCAGGCGCTCGCCGCCCTGCGCGACACCGGTACCACCCACGTCGCCTTCGTCACGACGTGGTACATGGACGCCGAGAAGAGCTCGTCGATCGCGCCCGACGGCCAGAAGACGCCCAGCGACCAGGCCGTCCTGCACGCCATGGCGACCGCCAAGTCGATGGGCATGACCGTCGAGCTCAAGCCGCACGTCGACGTCCGCGACGGCACCTTCCGCGGTGCCATCCATCCGGCCGACCCGGCCGCGTGGTTCGCCTCGTACCGCGCCATGCTCGACCACTACGCCGACCTCGCGCAGCAGGCCGGCGCGGCCATGCTGGTCGTCGGCACCGAGCTGACGAGCATGTCCGAGGGCCGCACCGCCGAGTGGCGGCAGGTGATCGCCGACGCGCGCGCGCGCTTCAAGGGGCAGCTCGCCTTCGCCGCCAACCAGCTCGACGGCGCCGAGGCCGCCGGCTTCTGGGGCGACCTCGACTACATCGGGATCGACGCGTACATGCCGCTCGCCGGCGCCGGCGACGACAACCCGACGGTGCAGGCGCTGGGCAACGCGTGGTATCAGCGTGGCTACGTGGACCGCATCCAGGCCCTGCACGCGAAGTACGGCAAGCCCGTCATCTTCACCGAGGGCGGCTACGAGAGCCGGTACCGCACGGCGGCGACGCCGTGGGGCGGCTCGTCGGGCGCGAGCGCGGACGAGCCCCAGGCGCGCGCCTACCAGGCCATGTACTGCGTGTGGTCGCAGGTCGACTGGTTCAAGGGCGTCTACTGGTGGGACTGGGGCGCGAAGGGCGCCAGCGGCGACGACACGTTCACGCCGCGCGGCAAGCAGGCCGAGACCACGATGCGCGCGTGGAACGCCGGCACGCCCGAGGGCTGCCCGGCGATCACGCGGACGTCCCCGGCGCCCGCGCCGGCCGGCTCCTCGGCCTCTGGCGCCGGCGGCCAGCCGGGGAGCACCCCGGCGGCGGCGATCCGGCGGGCCGGCGGCGCACGGACCGTCGTCTCGCTCTCTGCCCGCCGGCTGCGCGGCACGCGGCGCGCGCGGCTGAGCGGTCGCGTGCGGCGCGGGACGTCGCAGTGCACCGGCAGCACCGTCGTGGCCGTCGTCGAGCGGTGGGACGCCCGCCGCCACCGCTGGGTGCGCAGCCGGACGGTGGCCGCGCGCACGCGCGCGGGCGGGACGTTCGCCCTGTCGGTGCGCCGCCTGCGCCGCGGCGCCTACCGCGTGCGGGCGACCGTGACCGGCGGGCCGTGCGGCCGGGGCGTCTCCCGACGCCTGCGCCTGCGCCTGACCTGATGCGCGTCCGCCGCGCGGCGTGGAGGCTGGCCGGCCGGGTCACCGACCGCAGGCTTCCCGCCGCCGCGGCGCGCGCGTACTACCGCGAGGTCGCCGGCTCGCTCGCCCGCGCGCTCGACCGCTTGGCGGGGGTGCGCGCCGTCTACGCCTGGGGGTCGTTCGCGACCGGCGACGAGCGCCCCGGTCACAGCGACGTCGACCTCGTCGCGGTGATCGACGACCTGCCGCCCGGCGACGAGGTCGCGCTGCTGCGGGCGATCCGGGCGCGCTACGCCCGCCGGCAGGCCGTCCTGCCGATCGACCTGACCGTGCTGAGCGCGGGCGAGCTCGAGCGCGACGCGCCGCTGCACGCGCTCATCCGCCTGCGCGTCGCCGACGAGCGACCCGGGCTCGCGCTGCCCGAGTGGCGGCTGCTGGCCGGGGAAGACGTGCGGCCGAGCGGCGGGGCGCGGCCGGCGGCGCACCTGCGCTACGCCAGCGACGCGCGCATCCAGGCGGCGATCGCCGCGCTGGCGACCGGCCGGCGCGGCGAGGCCGACGCGCCGCTGGCGCGGCTGAGCGAGGACGACGACGAGGCGGACGCGCTGCGCGCCCGCGCTCCCGCCGACGCGCTGCACGCTGCGCTCGCGCTCGTCGACGAGCACCGCGCCGGCCACGCCGTCGCCATCGCGCGGCGGCCGCTGGACGCGTCCGGCTGGCGCGTCGCGACGCCGCCGGGCGAGGCGGTCGCGGCCGCCCGCGCCGTGACCAGGGGTCTGACCCCCGTGCGCTCGCTGACGGTCCACCAGCCGCCGTTCGCCGCGCGCCCGGCGCTGCTGCTCGAGTGCCCGGACCTCGACGCGGCGCGCGCCGCGCTGCGCTGGGCCGTCGACGGCGGCGCCGCCGCGGCGGCGCGCCGCGGCCTGCACGTCGAGGTCCTGACGACGCGCCTGGCCGAAGACGCCTGGCGCACCCGCGCGCTGCGCTGGGTGTCGCTCGTGGCCGGCGCCGAGCACCTCGGCGGCGATCCGCTCGCCCCGCGCGTCGGCCTGCCCGCCGGCGGCCTGGAGCGCGACGTCGCGCACTACGGCGCGGTCACCGCGGTCGCGTGCGCGCGGTGGGCCGCGGTCGGCCGGCGCGGCTTCGCGCGCGACGACACGCTGGCGGTGCGCGTCGCCGCCTACCGCGCGATCGCCGCGGGACACGCGCCGGTCACGCGGCGCGATGAGCTGCTCGCCCGGGTCGCCCCGGGCGTCGACGACGCCGCCTGGGCGCGGCTCGTCCTCGACCTCTGGCAGACCCGGGCAGCCGCGCCGCGCTAGGCCGGGGACCCCAGCGCTCGCGCGGCCGCCGTCAGTCGAGCAGCGTCCGCAGCAGCTCCCAGTTGCGCGCGTGCTCGCGCCCGAGCGTCAGGCGCCACACGTCCGCGTGCGCCAGCGCCGCGCCGCACGCCACGGCGCGCCCGGTGAACAGCCCGGACTTGCCGGCGACGTCGCGCAGGCCCCGCTGCAGCAGGAACTCCATCCCCTGGTAGATGCCGACGCCCACGACGACCTCGCGCAGCAGCGTGCCGGCCGCCGCGCGGCGCGGCAGGCGCTCGAGGCGCGGCTCGGTCCCCAGCGAGCGCCGCCCGATCACGATGTGACGCAGCGGCTGGGGCTCGCTCTCCACGCGGTCAGCGAAGCCGTGCACCTCGAAGGCGAGCTTGGTGTGGCCCTCGATGCGGTCGATGCGCCGGACGTGCCCGGGCGGCAGCATCTCCGCCTGCGTCTCGTTGATGCCGATCCGCAGCGGGAACGGGTGCAGCCGGCCGTGGCGGTCGAGCACCGCGGAGTCCTCGGAGAGCAGCTTCACGCCGTCGGACCGCAGCGCGCGCAGCGCCAGCGTGCTCTTGCCGCCGCCCGACGGAAGCATGACCGTCACGGCGCCGTGCGCGCCGGCCAGCGAGAGCCCGTGGACGCGCACGAGCCCGTGCGCCTCGAGGTGCTCGCCGATGCGCGAGAGCATGTAGAGGTAGACCGCCTCCTCGACGAGTGCCCGGTGCTCGCCCTGCACCGTCAGGCTCCCGCTGGCGCGGTCGAGGATCGAGACGGCGCGCCCGAAGTAGTCGACGATGGTGCGCCCGTCGTGCTGGTAGACGACGTTGCGCGGCGTGACGAACGACGCGGCGATCGACCCGAAGGCGTCGAAGTCGGGCGGCCGGTGCTCGACGGCGACGTGCACGTCGAAGCCGTTGCCGCCGACCAGCGGCACCTCGAACCAGGCGAAGTCGAGCCGCACCGACTCGACCACCTCCGGCCAGTCGCCGCTCAGCCGCACGCGCAGGCCGTAGATCTCGAATCCGGCCTCGGCGACCGAAGTCGCGATGTCCACAGCCATGCTCAGCTACCTCCTTGCGCCGGGACGGCTGCGCCGGCGACGGGTCCTGCCACGGGCGCGGCGGGCTCCACCGCATGGCCGTGGCTCGTCTTCTCCCAGAAGTGCGGGCGCGACACGAGCTGCGACACGCCCTTCCATGCGCCCAGCGAGGCCAGCAGCCAGTACGCGGGCAGCAGCAGCGAGTAGCGCACGAGGTCGTAGCGCTCCTGCTGGTAGACCGCGCTGACGTGGGCGAGCAGCACGGCGAAGTTGCCGACGAGCAGCAGCAGCATGCCGAGCATGAGCAGCGGCGCCGGGAAGGCGGCCTCGATCCAGGTGACGTCGGCGCCCGCGGCGCGCAGGCCGGCGTAGAGCCACAGCAGGAGCCAGAAGACCAGCTGCGACATCAGCACGACCGGCACACCGGCGACCGTGACCAGCGCGGCCAGGTAGCGGCGCACGCCCATGGCCCGCGCGCTGCGCACCGGCGCGCGCGTCATCGTCAGCGCGGTCTGGGCGAAGCCCTTGACCCAGCGCGAGCGCTGGCGGATCCACGCGCGCAGCGCGGGCACAGCCTCCTCGTGCGTCGCCGAGTCGAGCGTGCGCGCGGCGTAGCCCGCCGCGGCCAGGCGCATGCCCAGCTCGCAGTCCTCGGTCACGTTCCAGGCGTCCCAGCCGCCGACGCGGCGCACCGCCTCGGTGCGGAAGTGCGTCGAGGTGCCCCCCAGCGGCATCGCGTGGCCGTAGCGCGAGATCCCCTCGAGGTAGAGGCCGAAGTGGGTCGCGTACTCGCACGCG
>DASXRF010000036.1:0-2275 GCA_036506755.1 Solirubrobacteraceae bacterium
TCGCGCGCGTTCTGGCGCGCCGCCTCCGGCGGGCCGGGGCGCTCGGGCGGCGCGAACCAGTCGCACACCGTCGCGTCGTAGCTGCCCTGCTCGAAGTCGGCGACGCACGCGGTCAGCACCGCCTCCTTGAGCGGGTCGCCCGTCCCGACGTTCGTCGGCGCCGTGCAGTCCTCCGGGAGGAAGCGCGGGATCGACGTGCCCTCGACCGGCGGCGTCGGCGGGTCCCCGGTCACGCTGCCGGTCGTCCCGTCGCTGCCGATGTTCGAGTACCAGCAGTTGCCGCTGTTGGTCGGGAACTCGTCCCACCAGAAGTCGACGCCGTTGGGCAGCACCCGGCCGTCGGGCGCGCGGCCCATCACGTTGTCGTAGTAGCGGTTGCGGTTCGACGTCGACGCGAAGCCCTCCGGCGTGCACGGCGGCGCGCCCGCGTCCGGGTTGGGCGCGCAGCTGATGACGTCCGGGACGGCGATGAGCATCGTGCCGCGCCGCCAGTTGTCGTAGATGTAGTTGTCGCGGTAGACGTTGTCGTCGCCGCCGCCGGTGACGATGCCCACGCCGATCGGCACGGGCACCGCCGACTTCACGTCCGAGTCGGGCCCGTAGACGTTGAAGTTGTTGCTGTAGATGCGGTTGCGCTCCATGACCGCCGAGTCCTGCGGGTAGCCGGGGTGCCCGCCGGCGTAGAACGAGTCGGTGACCAGGCCCGAGGCGTTGTCGTAGATGTTGTTGTCGACGATGTGGATCGCGTTGCCCATGGTCCCCGAGGTGGCCATGTTGTTGTGGTGCAGGTCGCAGCGCGTGATCGTCTGGTTGAGCCGCTGCTCCGGGTAGAAGGTCGTGTTGCGCAGCGCTCCCGTGTCCGCCGCGCCGCCCGGGTAGACGGCCGAGTCACCGTTGCCGGCGCCGTCGCAGTTGGAGGTCAGCCCGTGGTCGCTGGCGAACATCAGCGCGCCGTACTCGCCGGCGTAGAAGAACTGGTGCCTCCCACCCCGCGCCTCCTGAACGCCGCCGTTTGAAGGGAGGCGGACTTTATACGCTCGGTTACTGCCCTACGCCGCCAGCACCCGCAACCGGCCCGCGACTTCGAGGCGCGCGCGCTTCGCCCTCGCCGCAATCGCCGTCGCGCTCGCCGTGATCGTCTTCGCCGTCCTGCGCGGCGGCTCGCCACCTCCCGCGCTGCTTCCCGGTGCCACGCACCCGCCGGCCGGCGACCCGCTGGCCTGGACGCCGGAGCGCTCGGCCGACGACGCCGAGCGGGCCACGGCGGGCGTGGCCCATGTGCTCTACGCCAAGTCGCCAGGCGGCATCGTCGCCAGCGCCGAGCGGACGGCGAGCTGGCGGCCGCTCGTCGACGCGGCGGCGCGGGGGAGCGGCGAGGACCCGGAGACGCTCGAGGCGATCGTCCTGCTGGAGAGCGCCGGGCGTGCCGAGGTCCGGGCGTCGGAGTCGCTCGAGAGCGCCGTCGGCCTGACGCAGATCCTCGCCGAGACGGGGCGCGACCTGCTGGGCATGCGCGTCGACGTCCCCGCGAGCGCGCGCCTCACGCGCCGCATCGCGCGCGCCGAGCGCCGCGGCCGGACGCGGCGCGCCCGGCGCCTGCGCGCGGCGCGGCGCCGCGTGGACGAGCGTTACGACCCGCGCAAGGCGCTCGCCGCGACGGCCCGCTACCTGGCCGTCGCCCGCGCCCGGCTGGGCCGCGACGACCTCGCCGTCGCGAGCTATCACATGGGCATCGGCAACCTCCGCGAGGCGCTCAGCCTCTACGGGGCGCCGCGCGGGATCCCCTACGTCCAGCTGTACTTCGACTCGACCCCGCTGCGCCACGAGGCCGCGCAGCAGTTCCTGGCGCGCCTGGGCGACGACTCCTCGACGTACCTGTTCCGCGTGCAGGCCGCCCGGGAGGTCATGCGCCTGCTGCGCGACGACCGCGACGAGCTCGAGCGGCGCCAGCGCCTGCAGACGGCGCGCAACAGCGCCGAGGTGCTCCTGCACCCGCCCGAGGAGACGGAGGCCTTCGCCGACCCCGACGCGCTCGCGAGCGCCTACGACGACGGCGACCTCGTCGCGCTGCCGGGCGCCTACCTGCGCGCCCACGGCGTGGCGATCGACCGCGGCATGGACGCGCTCGCCTCGACCGTGGGCGCCGAGCCGGCGCGCTACCGCGGGCTGCGACGAGAGGCGCTGGCCACGCTCGCCTACATCGGCACGCAGGTGCGGCGGATCTCCGGGGCGCGCGCGCCGCTGCGCGTGACGAGCACGGTCCGCGACGAGCGCT
>DASXRF010000037.1:0-2742 GCA_036506755.1 Solirubrobacteraceae bacterium
CCGTTCGCGCCTCGCGTCGCCGGCGCGGGGTCCGCGCGCGCCCCCCGGCGCCGCTGGGCGCCGGTGCTCGTCGCCGCGGCGATCGTCGGGGTGCTGGCGGGCGCGGCGATCGCGGCGATGATCGGCAGCGACGGCGACACCGCGTCGTCGAAGTCCGCCTCCAAGCGCAGCACGGCTCCGCGGACCGCACCCGCGACCGCGCCGGCGCAGTCAGTGCCGCAGACCCGGAGCGCGCCGGCCCAGGCGCCGGCGACGTCGTCCCCCGCCCCGGAGCACGCTCCGAGCAAGTCCCAGCTGATGTCCGAAGGCCACACGCTCATCGACCAGGGCCGCTACGACGATGCGGTCGCCACCCTGCGCAAGGCGACCGACGGCTGCCCGGTCGCGGAGACGAACCCGTGCGCCTACGCGCTGTACGACCTCGGCCACGCTCTGCGGCTCGCCGGCCGCCCCGAGGAGGCGATCCCGGTCCTCCAGCAGCGCCTGCAAAACCCGGACCAGCGCAGCGCCGTCCAGGCCGAGCTCGATGCGGCCCAGCGCGATGCCGGCAAGCCCGGAAAGGGCGCAAAGAAGAAGGACAAGCCGCCCAAGGGCGCCCACTAGTGGGCGCGAACCGGATGTTCGCGCAAGCGAGACGGATCTCGCCCTTCATCTCGGCTTGAGACAGCCGGAAGAGGCTGGCGCCCATGCGTCCTCGCCTCGCCGCGCTCGGCTACGCCGCCGCGCTCGTGGGCGCCGTCGGCTGCGGTGCGGAGGACGAGGTCAGCCCGGCCGCCGCGCCGCCGGCGCCGACCCCGCGGACCTCGGACTTCGTGGAGTCCGCGACGACTCGACGTGCGGTCGTGTGGGCGGTCGGGGACGGCGCGAACGGCAGCGCGCCGGCGAAGGCGCTCGCCGCGCGGATCGCGGCCGACCGTCCCGCCCGGATGCTCTACCTGGGCGACGTCTACGCCGACGGCAGCGCCTCGGACTTCACCCGCAACTACCGCACGGTCTACAGGCGGCTGGACGCGCGGACCGCGCCCACGCCCGGCAACCACGACTGGCCGGACCATAGCGAGGGTTACGACGCTTACTGGCGGGGCGTGCACGGCCGGCGCACGCCGGCCTACTACACGTTCCGCGTCGCCGGCTGGCAGGTCATCAGCCTCAACTCCGAGATCGCGCATGACGCCGGCTCGCCGCAGCTGCGCTGGCTGCGCGCCACGCTGGGCCGCGAGCGCGGGACCTGCCGCCTGGCCTTCTGGCACCGGCCGCGCTTCAGCGCCGGCAAGCACGGCGACCAGGAGGACACGAAGCCGTTGTGGAACGCGCTGCGCGGCCGCGCCGCGATCGTCCTCGCCGGCCACGACCACAACATGCAGCGCCTCCGGCCGATCGACGGCATCACCGCGTTCGTGTCGGGCGCGGGCGGCAAGGGCCACTACAAGCTCGACCACGGCGACCGCCGGCTGGCCTTCGCCGACGACAGCTCGTACGGGGCGCTGCGCCTCGAGCTCACGCCGTCCGCGGCGCGCTACGCCTTCGTGAGCGACGGCGGGCGGGTGCTCGACTCCGGCAGCCTGTCCTGCCGCCGCTAGCGCGCAGCCGGCTCGGGCGCGTGCGCCGGCTCGGGCACGTGCGCCGGCTCCGGCGCGTGCGCCGGGCGGCGCGGCGCCGGCGGGTAGGCGTCGGCGAGCCGGCCCGGCTCGCGCA
Source organism: Solirubrobacteraceae bacterium (assembly GCA_036506755.1). Taxonomy (GTDB): domain Bacteria; phylum Actinomycetota; class Thermoleophilia; order Solirubrobacterales; family Solirubrobacteraceae; genus DASXRF01. The sequence goes on from DASXRF010000037.1 coordinate 1,696, forward strand.
GGCGCACGCGGGCGGCCCCTGCGTCGCCGAGCGGGACGCCGTCGCCGCCGGACGGCGGACCGTGCGGGGCATCGGGTGCGGGCGGGTCGTGGCCGTCGTCGTCGCTGGGCCACCAGGAGCGCCAGTCGATCCCGTCGTTGCGCAGGAGCACGTAGACGAGCGTGCCGAGGCCGACGATGTGCACGAGGACGGTCAGTCCGAGCGCCAGCAGCTCCACGGACGCAGGTTAGCTCCGTTCAGCCCACCTGCGCGCGAATCGCCGCCATCGCCAGCACGGCCTCGGCGGCGTGGCGGCCCTGGTCGCGCTTGTCGCCGCCCGCGCGGGCCAGGGCCTGGTCCATGCTCTCCACCGTCAGCACACCGAACGCGCACGGCACGCCGGTCTCGAGCTGGACGTCCTGGATTCCCCGCGCCGCCTCGGCGCAGACGTAGTCGTAGTGGCTCGTCTCGCCGCGGATGACCGCGCCCAGGCAGGCGACGCCCGCGTAGCGGCCGGACTCGGCGAGGTACTTGGCGGCGAGCGGCAGCTCGAAGGCGCCGGGCACCGGGAACGTGTCGACCCGCTCGACGCCCGCCTCGGCGAAAGCGGCTCGCGCCCCACGCTCGAGGCGCTCGGCGAGCTCCTCGTAGAAGCGCCCGAGGGCGATCGCGTAGCGGGCCGTCAAGAGGCGTGCCGCTCCTCGCGCAGCATGTCCTCGTCGACGTTGAGCCCCTGGTGGTGGAGCGCGTGGCCCATCCGTTCGGCCTTGGCACGCAGGTAGGCCTCGTTGTGCGGGTTGGGCACGTGCTCGATCGGGATCTGCGCGGTCACCGAGAGCCCGTAGCCCTCCATGCCGCGGATCTTCTTGGGGTTGTTGGTCAGGATCCGGATCGAGCTCAGCCCGAGGTCGACGAGGATCTGCGCGCCGATGCCGTAGTCGCGCAGGTCCGCCGGCAGCCCGAGGCGCAGGTTGGCGTCGACGGTGTCGAGCCCGTCCTCCTGCAGCTTGTAGGCGCGCAGCTTGTTGAGCAGGCCGATCCCGCGGCCCTCCTGCGCCAGGTAGAGCA
>DASXRF010000038.1:0-7137 GCA_036506755.1 Solirubrobacteraceae bacterium
AGCGCACGGCTGGTCGCCGCAGGCGACGCGGCGCGCCGCCGGATCGAACGCGACCTGCACGACGGCGCCCAGCAGCGCCTCGTCTCGCTGTCGGTCACGCTGAACCTCGCGCGCCGGCACGCCGAGCCGGGCTCCACGACCGCGACGCTGCTCGACAGCGCGATGACCGAGCTGACGGCGGGGCTCTCCGAGCTGCGCGAGCTGGCCCGCGGCATCCATCCCGCCGTGCTCACCGAGCGCGGCCTGCTGCCCGCGCTCGAGGCCCTCGCCGACCGGGCGCCGGTCCCCGTCGCGCTCGAGGACGTGCCCGGCGAGCGCCTGCCCGCCGCGGTCGAGGCGGTCGCCTACTTCGTCGTCGCCGAGTCGCTGACCAACGTTGCGAAGTACGCGCGCGCCCAGGAGGCGCACGTGCGCGTCAGCCGCCGCAACGGCGCGGCCGTCGTCGAAGTCCGCGACGACGGCGTGGGCGGGGCCGACGCCGGCGCGGGCACGGGCCTGCGCGGCCTCGCCGATCGCCTGGCCGCGCTCGACGGCCGCCTGGAAGTCCACTCCCCGCCGGGCGAGGGCACCCTCGTCCGGGGCATCATCCCGTGCGCGGAATGCGGGTAGTGGTCGCCGACGACTCCGTCCTCCTGCGCGAGGGCGTCGCGCGCCTGCTGCAGGAGGCGGGCTTCGAGGTCGTCGCCCAGGCGGGCGACGCCGAGGACCTGCTGCGCAAGGTCGGCGCGCACAAGCCCGACGTCGCGACCGTCGACGTGCGCATGCCGCCCACCCAGACCGACGAGGGCCTGCGCGCCGCCGCCGAGATCCGCCGCTCGCGGCCGGGGACCGGCGTGCTCGTGCTCTCGCAGGTCGTCGAGGCGGGGTCGGCGCTCGAGCTGTTCGCCGACGGCGCGGGCGGCCTGGGCTACCTGCTCAAGGACCGCGTCGCCGACCTCGACCGCTTCACCGACGCGGTGCGCCGCGTGGCCGAGGGCGGCTCGGCGCTCGATCCCGAGGTCGTCTCGCTGCTGCTCGGGCGCCGCCGGCGCGAGGATCCGCTGGGCGCCCTGACGCCGCGCGAGCGCGAGGTCCTCGAGCTGATGGCCGAGGGCCGCTCGAACCACGCGATCGCCGAGCAGCTCGTGGTCACCGAGCGGGCGGTCGAGAAGCACGTCACGTCGATCTTCGGAAAGCTCGGCCTCGCTCCGGCGGCCGAGGACCATCGCCGCGTGCTCGCGGTCCTGCGCTATTTGGAGGCTGGATGAATCCGATCGTCACCGCCAAGGACCTCTCCCGCACCTACGGCGAGGGCGAGGCCGCCGTGCACGCCCTGGCCGGCGTGACCGTGGAGTTCCCGGCGGGGGAGCTGACCGCGATCATGGGGCCGTCGGGGTCGGGCAAGTCGACGCTGATGCACCTGCTGGCGGGGCTCGACCGGCCGACGAGCGGCGTCGTGACGGTCGAGGGCACCGAGCTCGGCCGCCTCGACGACGACGACCTCACCGAGCTGCGCCGCGAGAAGCTCGGCTTCGTCTTCCAGGCCTTCAACCTCCTGCCGGTGCTCAGCGCCGAGGAGAACATCGTGCTGCCCCTGTCGCTCGCCGGGCGCCGTCCGGAACGCGCGTGGTTCGACCGGCTGGTCGACACCGTCGGCCTGCGCGACCGGCTGACCCACCGTCCCGCCGAGCTGTCGGGCGGCCAGCAGCAGCGCGTGGCGATCGCCCGCGCACTGGTGTCGCGCCCCGCGGTGGTCTTCGCCGACGAGCCGACGGGCAACCTGGACTCGCACGCCTCGACCGAGGTGCTCGACCTGCTGCGCGCCTCGGTCGACGACCTCGGCCAGACGGTCATCATGGTCACCCACGATCCCGACGCGGCCGCCTACGCCGACCGCGTCATCGAGCTGGCCGACGGGCGGATCGTCGACGACCGCCGGCAGGACCGAGACGCGGCGGCCTGATGATCCGCGTCGCGCTCAAGGGCTTTCGCGCGCGCAAGCTGCGCAGCGCGCTCACCGCGCTGGCCGTCGCGCTCGGCGTGGCGCTCATCGCCGGCACCTACGTGCTCACCGACACGATCAACCACTCGTTCGACCGGATCTTCCAGCAGGCCAACAGCCGCACCGACGTCGCGGTCACGCCGCACGAGGCGATCAGCGCCGACCACGGCGGCTCGAGCGCCACTCCGACGATCCCCGAGGCCGTCCTGCGCCGCATCCAGCGCGTGCCCGGCGTCGAGCAGGCCAACGGCGGGCTGTTCTCCCAGGTCGTGATCCTCAAGACCGACGGCAAGCGGCTGGGCATCGCCGGGCCGCCGAACTTCATCTCGTCGCTGCGCCCGGCGCGCTTCGAGGCCTTCTCGTTCCCGGTCGGTCGCAAGCCGGCCAACGACGGCGAGGTGGCGCTCGACCGGGCGGCGGCCCGGCACGCCAGGCTCGGGGTCGGCGACCGGATCCGGATCGTCGGGACCGGACCGGCGCAGACGCTGCGCATCGTCGGGCTGACGGAGTTCGGCGGCTCGACGTTCGGCGGCGCCGTCGCCGCGGTCACCACGCTGCGCGAGGCGCAGCTCATCACCGGCAAGCTCGGGCGCTTCGACACGGTCGAGGTCGCCGGGCGACCGGACGTCGCGGCGGCCGAGCTCAAGCGCCGCATCCGCGCCGCCACCCCGCGCACCGTCGAGGTCCGCACCGGGACCGAGGAGGCCGACCGCCAGTCGCGCGACATCCGCGACAACCTGAGCTTCCTGCGCATCGGGCTGCTCGCGTTCGCGGGGATCGCGCTGTTCGTCGGCGCCTTCCTCATCTTCAACACGTTCTCGATCACGATCGCGCAGCGCACGCGCGAGCTCGGCCTGCTGCGCACGCTGGGCGCCAAGCCCCGCCAGGTGCTGCGGTCGGTCCTCGCCGAGAGCCTCGTGCTGGGCGCCGGCGGCGCGGTGGCCGGGCTGGCGCTCGGCATCGCGCTGGCGCCCGGGCTCAAGGCGCTGTTCAAGCTCTTCGGCGCCGACCTGCCCGCGGCCGGGATGGTGATCGCGGCGCGGACGGTGATCGTCGCCCTCGTGGTCGGCGTCCTGGTCACGGTGGTGTCGAGCCTCGCCCCGGCGCTGCGGGCGACGCGCGTGCCGCCGATCGCCGCGCTGCGCGAGGGCGCGGTGCTGCCGCGCGGGCGCCTGGCGCGTTACACGACGCCGCTCGCGGTCTTCCTGACCGCCGCGGGCGCCGTCGCGCTCGGCGTCGGGCTGTTCGGCGGCCTGGGGACCAACGGCGCGCTGTCGCTCATCGGGGCGGGCGCGGGGGCGGTGTTCCTCGGCGTGGCGTTGTTGACGCCGCGGCTGGTCCCGCCGCTGGCCTCGGCGGTCGGCGCGCCGCTGCCCGGGCTGACGGGCCGGCTGGCGCGCGAGAACGCGGTGCGCCAGCCCGGGCGCACGGCGGTCACGGCCGCGGCGCTGATGGTCGGGCTCGCGCTCGTCGCCTTCGCCTCGATCTTCGCCGCAAGCGCGCGGTCGTCGATCGACCAGGCGGTCGACACCGCGCTGTCGTCGAACGTCCTGATCATCCAGAACACCGACAGCTTCTCAGCGATCCCGCGCGGGACGGGCTCGGCGGCGGTCCACATCCCCGGCGTGCGCCGGGTCTCGCCCGTCACCTTCTCGCGGGCCAGGGTGGCCGGGGCGCACGGGACGGCCTCGGTCACCGCGATCGACCCGGCGACCTTCCCCGACGTCTACAAGCCGCGGCTCCAGCGCGGCTCGCTGCGGGCGCTGACCGACCGCGGCGTCGTGGTCTCCAAGAAGTACGCCGACCAGCACGACCTCGCGGTCGGCGACGCCGTCCGCCTGACGACGCCGGCCGACCGCCGCCTGTCGCTGACGGTCAGCGGGATCGCCGACGATCGCAGCGGCCTGCTCGCCAACCTCACGGTCACCGCGCGGGTGGCCGCGACGGCGTTCGGCGAGCAGGAGGTGGCGCTCGTCTTCGTCGGGCTGCGGCCCGGGGCCGACGCCCCGGGGATCCAGCGCCGCGTCGAGCGCGTGCTCAAGGCGCGGTTCCCGGTCGCCGAGGTGCTCACGGCGGACGAGTTCAAGGACCGCCAGGCGGGCGGTGTCGGCCAGGTGCTGGCGCTCGTCTACGTCCTGTTGGCGCTCAGCCTGCTCGTGTCGCTGTTCGGGATCGTCAACACGCTGGCGCTGTCGATCCACGAGCGCACTCGCGAGCTCGGGATGCTGCGCGCGATCGGCGCGTCGCGCCGGCAGGTCAGGCGGATGGTCCGCTACGAGGCCGTCATCACGTCGGTCATCGGCGCGGTCCTCGGCATCGCGGTCGGGTGCGTGCTGGCCGCCGCGGTCGCCCAGCCGCTGCGCGACGACGGCTTCATGCTGTCGTTCCCGGTCGGCACGCTGGTCGTGTTGGTCGTCCTCGCCGGGCTTGCCGGCGTCGTCATGGCCATCGCTCCGGCGCGGCGGGCGGCGCGGCTGGACGTGTTGCGGGCGCTGGCCTATGAGTGAGGAGAGCGATGTCCTGTACGGGCTGCCGCTCGACGAGTTCGTGCCGAGGCGTGACGGGCTGGTGCGCGAGTTGCGGGCCGCGGGCCGGCGCGAGGAGGCAGCCGCCGTCGCCGCGCTGCGCAAGCCGTCGGTCGCGGCCTGGGCGGCCAACCAGGCGATCCGCTCGCAGGCCAAGGCGGCGCGCGAGCTCTGGGCGGCCGGCGACGCGCTGCTCGCGGCGCACGAGGACGTGCTCGCGGGGCGCGGGGGAGGGGACGCGCTGCGCGCCGCTTCTGCTCGCCACCGAGCCGCCTTGCGCGCGCTGGTCGCTGCCGCCGGGGGGCTGCTGGACGGGCGCGGGCGCGGCATGTCGGCGACGACGCTGCAGCGGGTCGAGGCGACGCTGCACGCGGCGTCGTTGGACCGCGCGCTGCTGCGCGAGGCGGCGGCCGCCGGACGGCTGGAGAGGGAGGAGCGGCGGGTGGGGGTGTAGGGCGTTGTCGCTCAGCCCGAGCGCCGCACCCGCAAGACCACCCGCACCACCCGCCGCGTCCCCGCGCTCCAGGCCGTCACGCTCACGCGATGGCGCCCCGGCCGCGCCGCGCGCAGCCACAACGCAGGAAGGCGAGCCGTCATCCGCGCGCCCTTGGCCCGCAGCACGACCGACCCCGGCGGCGTCACGCGCACGACGAACCGCGCCGCCCGGCCGGCGCGAATGCTGCGCGCTCGCGGCGTGACCCGCAACACGAACCCGCGCGGCGCCGCGGGCACGAGCGCCGGCCCACGATCCCGCACCACCGCGTACGCCGGGCGCACCCGCCCCGCCGCGTCGTAGTCGAGCGCGCTCCCGTCGAACGGCGACGGGGCCACCAACCCGCGGTCCTGGACCGCGCAGCGCGACGCGGTCGAGCACTGGTTGGAGAGGTTGTAGTAGTAGAGCCGCGCGATGCGCGGCCCGATGGCCGGCAGCCCGAGCAGTAGCGAGGCCCCTGCGCGCTGGGCCTCGTCGCCGCGGACCGTCCCCGCCAGGTCGCGGAAGTACGACCCCGCCTCGTCGATCCACAGACGCGCGTCGGCGGGCAGCGCGCCGAGGAAGAACCGCGTCGCCGGAGCCGTCGGGTCGCTCGTGTCGGCGTGCGCGTGGAAGGACCAGACCGCCGGGCGGGCCGTCCCGAGCGCGGCGCGGTAGGCGGCGACATACGGGTCGCCCGGGATCCCGGCGAACTCGCCCGCGGCCACCGTGCAGTTCGGGCACGCCGCGCTCAAGGCGCCCCACAGCGCGGCGGCGTCGGCCGGGCGGTCGAGGTACGGGTTGACCGCCGGGTCGCGGAAGTTCGGCTCGTTCCACGGCGCGACGTCGCGCACCGAGGGGTATGTCGCCGCGAACGCGCGCATCGCCGCCCCGTAGTCGGCCAGGCTGGGGGCGCCCGGCCGGCCGGGGTCGAGGCTGGCCTCGAAGGTGACGAGCGGCTGCGCGCCGGCTGCCTGCGCGCCGGCCACCCAGCGATCGAACTCCGCGCGCCGGTCGCCCGCCGGCGTGCCCGCCGCCGGGTCGGTGAACGCGACGTCCCACGGCACGACCGCCCGCGCCAGCCGGACGTTCAGCCCGGCCCACGCGGGGTCGGAGAACGTCGCGCTGTCGGAGTCCGCGATGCCAACGGCGAGCGCGGCGTGGGCGGGCGGGGCGACAGCCAGCGCCAGCATGATCGCCAGCGCGGGCCCCCTCATGACGCCGAGCGTACCCGCCCGGCGCCGCAAACGAGCCGCCTAGCGGGACTTGCCGTTGACGACTTCGCAGTCGCCCGACACGACGTCCTTGCGGTCCTTGAAGACGCGGTCGCGCCCGGGCCCGCACGACACGCGGTCCCTGCCGCCGCCGACTGTGCGGATGGTGTCGTTGCCGGGGCCGGCCTGGAGGCGGTCGTTGCCGTAGCCGCCGTTGAGGCTGTCCTTGCCGGCGCCGCCGACGAGGGTGTCGGCGCCGCGCCCGCCCTCGAGCTCGTCGTTGCCCGCGTCGCCGAACATCCGGTCGTTGCCGAAGCGGCCGAAGACGCGGTCCTCGCCCGACCCGCCGCGCAGGACGTCGTCGCCGTCGCCGCCGTCGAGGTCGTCGTTGCCGCCGCCGCCGCCGAGCACGTCGTTGCCGGCCTTGCCGAGGAGCTGGTCGACGCCGTCGCCGCCCGAGAGGTGGTCGGCGTGCTCGGTGCCCTTGGGCCCGTTGCGGTCGAAACTGCCCGCCGCCGAGCCCTGCTGGGCCACGGCGCCGGCGCGCTGCAGACCGGCGTTGGCGATCGACGCGAGCGGGTCGAGGCCCTCGTCGTCGGTCGGGTCGCCCTTGACGATCTTCTCGCAGCCGTCGGTCTCCGCGGCCTCGCCCATGGACGAGACGTAGGCCGTGTCGGTGCCCGGCCCGCAGTCGACGCTGTCGACGCCCGAGCCGGTGTAGATCGTGTCGTCGTCCTCGCCGCCGGCGATCGTGTCCTCACCGGCCTCGCCGCCGGAGAGCACGTCGTCGCCGGCGCCGCCGGCGATGCGGTCGTTGCCGGCGCCGCCGTCGATCGCGTCGTTGCCGGCGCCGCCGTCGATGGCGTCCTCGCCGTTGCCGCCGCGCATGATGTCGCTGCCGTCGCCGCCGACCATCCGGTCCGAGCCGCGGTTGCCGTCGACGAA
>DASXRF010000039.1:0-11781 GCA_036506755.1 Solirubrobacteraceae bacterium
ACGCGACGCGCTTCTTGATCGACTTGGCCTTGCCGACGTAGATGACCTTGCCGCGCGTGTCGCGGAACAGGTAGACGCCGGGGCCGTCGGGGAGGTTGCGGCGCTGGTCGGCGAGGCGAGGCATCCTCTCCGAATCTAGGATGCCTCGCCGCCGCCGGTCGGCTACCTCCCTACGGCAGGAGCTCCTTGCTCTGCAAGGGCTCCGCGTCCTCGTCGGCCTGGACGTGCGGGGCCTGCTTGGTGGGCTGGCCCGTCGCGTCCTTGTCGGTCGACCGCCGCACCTTGTCCGTGCGCACTCGCGCCCAGATCATGTACTTGGCCTCGGTCTCGCCCGGCTGCAGCCCCAACGTGAAGTCGACGATGTTCGTCGCCAGGTCGTCCTTGGCCGGGTTGGGCACGCCGTTCGCCTCCGCGTCGTTGGCGTCCTGGAAGCGGCCCTTGATGAGGATCCGCTCGTCGGTGTTGTTGAAATGGAGCTCCTGGCTGGCGATGGTTGGGGCTCCGGGAGCGGGAATCGGGTCCGGCTGGTCCCCGACGTCCGGGTTGAGGTCAACGCCCTTTTGGACCCTCAGGAGGATGACGCGCGCACCGGTGATCACGATGCCGTCGCCCTTGCCCGTCCGCTTCGGCTGCCAGCAGTTCAGCTCGACCGTCGGGTCGATGTCCGCGGTGACCGAGATGACTCGGAACATCTCCAGCGTCGCCTGCTCGTTGAAGCCGATCTGCTGGCGCCCGGTGTCGTCCTGGTCCTCGGGGAGCACGATGCGGCAGACGACCTGCTGCGGGAAGGCCGGCGTCGTGTCCAGCGGGACGAACACGGCCCCCGGCCCGCCCTCGGCGCCGGCCGGGCCGGCGTCGCCTGTGTCGCCCTTCTCGCCGCGGTCGCCCTTGGCGCCCGCACGGCGGAAGGTGATGCTGCGCGAGAGGTCCCGGGCGGCGATCGTGTGGTCCTTGATGTCTCGGCCCGTCAGAGAGCCGTCGCGAACGTCCGCGCTCGTCATGAGTGTCTTCGCGACCGCGGTGCCGCTGCCGGCGACCACGAGCGCGATCAGCGCGATGACCATCCCGGGGGACGGCCGCCGCTTCATGCGGTGCATGGGGTTTCAGACCTCCTTCGGTCTGTCGATGTGCATTGCACCGCGAGCATGCGGGCGCCCGCGTTCGCCACCAAGAGCGGGTGGCGCAGGCCGCGCGCGGGCTCTCCGGCCCGCGGCCGCGGCTTCGCGCACCGTGTGACGCACCGGTGAAAATCGCGTCAAAAACCGGTGCGTCGTGAACGCGCGGTCAACACGTTGCGAACGCGGGCCTGTCGGCTAGCGACTGGGCGCGTAGGGCGCGCTGTCCGCCGCGCCGCCCCGGCCGCCGAACGGCTCGTAGGCGCCGGAGGGAGCGCGGCCCAGGTCCTTGGCGGCGGCCAGCGCGACGAGCGCGGCCTCGAGCACGGCCGAGAGGTCGGTGCCGTGGGTGGCCGCCTCGGCGAGGCCGAGGCTCACCTCGACGCGCGGCGCGTCGCGGCGGTCGCCGAAGGCGACGCGGACCTCGTCGGCGATCTGGGCGGCCGCGCGGGCGCCGGCGCCGGCGCGCAGCCAGACGCCGAAGAGATCGCCCGCCAGGCGCCCGGGGCGGCCGTGGCCGGCGAGGACGCGCGCGACCTCCGTCAGGACGACGTCGCCCATCCGCTGGCCGTGGGTGCGGTTGACCTCGGCCAAGCCGTCGACGTCACAGAGCAGGACCGCCCCGGCGTCGCCGCCGGGCTCGGTGAGCGCGGCGCGCGTCGCGTGCAGCCAGTGGCGGCGGTTGTCGACGCCGGTCAGCTCGTCGGTCTGCGACAGCCGCTCGGTCTCCGTCACGCGGCGGGCGAGCGAGGCGCCGTCGGCCGCGGGCCGGCTGGCCGGGATGGTGTGCTGGGCGAGCGCGTCGAGCGCGGTGGCCGGCAGGCCGGCGCGCTCGAGGGCCACCTCGAGCAGCACGTGGTCGGGCTCGCGGCCGGACACCATGTGGACGACCTGGTTGCCGACCTGCACGCAGGCGATCTCGGCGCTCGGGCAGCCGACGCCGGTCGGCCCGCCGTGGTGCCAGGCGATGGCCGCGACGACGTCGGCGGAGACGCCCCAGCGCTCGGCCAGCAGCGCGCCGGCCAGCGCGTGGTCGATGCCGAAGCGCTCGGTCTCCAGCAGGACCCGCTCGGGACCGTCCGGCGCGATGGCGGCGATGTCGTCGCACGCCTGCTCGCCGAAGGCGATCGGCAGGACGTAGCGGCCGATGTCGTGCAGCAGGCCGCCGAGGTGCGGGCCGTCGCCGTGGGCGCGGACCTGCTCGGCGGCGCCGGCGGCGACGGTGGCCACCGCGACGGCGTGCAGGTGCAGCTCGCCGCGGGCGCTGCCCGTGCCGGGCGCCCTCTCGAAGAAGCGGTAGGTGGCCGCCTCGAGCGCGAGGCGGCGCAGCGCCTTGCGGCCGACGAGCATCACGGCCTGGCGGACCGTCTTGGCGCGGATCGGCCGGGCCATGACCGGCGAGTTGGCGTAGCGCAGCAGGTTCGCCGCGAAGGTGGGGTCGGCCTCGAGGGCGGCGACGAGGTCTGCCGTCGTCGTCTCCGGGTCGTCGGCGATGGCGATGACCCGGCTGACGGTGCCGTCGAGGACGGGGAAGTCGGCGAGCTCGTCGATCGCCCCGACGAGGCGGTCCTCAGCCTCGGGCGAGACCGAGTCGCGCCAGCGTGCCGGATCCGTCGAGCGAGCGTTCATGTTCTCGTGAGGAGTCGACCGCCGGCCCGCGATCTTGAGGCGCTCGGATCGGTCGGTGGACGCATGGCTTAGCCTCTCCGCATGGCCGCCGAGACGATGACGTACCGCACCTGTCCGCTGTGCGAGGCGACGTGCGGGCTGGAGATCACCATCCGCGAGGGCGCCGTCCGGCGCGTGCGCGGCGACGACGACGACGTCTTCTCCAAGGGCTTCTTGTGCCCGAAGGGCGTCGGGCTCAAGGAGCTCCACGAGGACCCCGACCGCGTCCGCACGCCGCTGCGGCGCGCCGGCGACGGCTTCGAGCCGGTCGGCTGGGAGGAGGCGCTCGCCCTCGTCGACGAGGGCCTCGGCCGCGTCCTGCGCGACGGGCCGCGCGACGCCGTGGCCGCGTACCTGGGCAACCCGAACGCCCACAACCTGTCCGCGCTGCTGTACGGGCGCGTCCTCATGAAGGCGCTCGGCTCGCGCAACGTCTACTCGGCCAGCACCGTCGACCAGTACCCCAAGCAGCTGGCGTCCGCGTACCTGTTCGGCTCGGCGACGACGGTCGCGGTCCCCGACCTCGACCGCTGCGAGTGGCTGCTCGTCCTCGGCGCCAACCCCGCCGCCTCCAACGGCTCGCTCATGACCGCCCCCGACGCGCGCGGCCGTCTGCAGGGCATCCGTCAGCGCGGCGGGCGCGTCGTGGTCGTCGACCCGCGCCGGTCGCGGACCGCCGAGCTCGCCGACGAGCACGTGCCGATCCGGCCGGGGACCGACGCCCTGCTGCTCTTCGCGATGGTCCACGTCCTGTTCGCGGAGGGGCTCGTCGCCCCGGGGCGGCTCGAGGGGTTCCTCAACGGGCTCGAGACCGTCGGCGAGCTGGCCGCGAACTTCGACCCCGACGCCGTCGCGCCGGTCTGCGGCGTGGGCGCCGAGACGATCCGGCGCCTCGCGCGCGAGCTTTCCGCCGCGCCGCGCGGCGCCGTCTACGGCCGCATCGGCACGACGACCCAGGCGTTCGGGACGGTGGCCTCCTGGCTGGTCGACGTGCTCAACGCCCTCACCGGTCACCTCGATAAGGAGGGCGGCGCGATGTTCACCGAGCCCGCGGCCGCCCTGCCGCCCGGCCGCCCGCGCGACGCCCACTCGGCGCGCTGGCACTCGCGCGTGCGCCGCCTGCCGGAGGTCTTCGGCGAGCTGCCGGTCGCCGGCCTGGCCGACGAGATCCTCACCCCCGGCGAGGGCCAGGTCCGCGCGCTGATCACGCTCGCGGGCAACCCGGTCCTCAGCACGCCCAACAGCGAGCGGCTCGCGGCCGCGCTCGAGCAGCTCGACTTCATGGTCAGCGTCGACGTCTACGTCAACGAGACGACGCGCTTCGCCGACGTGATCCTCCCCGGGCCGTCGCCGCTGGAGCGCTCGCACTACGACCTCGCGCTCTACAGCTTCGCGGTGCGCAACGTCGCCAACTACTCGCCGGCGCTTCTGCCGCCGTCGATGCCCGACGAGTGGCGCACGCTGCTGCGGCTCGCGGGCATCGTCGCCGGCCAGGGCCCCGACGTCGACGTCGACGCGTTCGACGACCTCGTGGCCGCCGAGGTGGCCAAGCGCGCCGGGATCGACCCGGCCGCGCTCGAGCCGCGGCGCGGGCCCGAGCGCCTGCTCGACGCGATGCTGCGCGCCGGCCCGTACGACCTGACGCTGGCCGACCTCGAGGCGGCGCCCCACGGCGTCGACCTCGGTCCGCTGCGGCCGCGGCTGCCCGAGGCGCTGCGGACGCCGAGCGGGCGCATCGAGCTCGCCCCGGGCCCGATCGTCGAGGACGTCCCGCGCCTGCGCGCGGCGCTCGCCGCCGGACCGCCCGGCGAGGACGACCTCGTGCTCGTCGGCCGGCGCGACCTGCGCTCGAACAACTCGTGGATGCACAACCTCCCGCTGCTCGTGCGCGGGCCCGAGCGCTGCACGCTGCACGTCCACCCCGCCGACGCCTCGCGGCTCGGGCTCGCCGACGGCGAGCGCGCGCGGGTGCGCTCGCGCGTCGGTGAGATCGAGATCGCCGTCGAGGTGACCGACGCGATCATGCCGGGCGTCGTGTCGATCCCGCACGGCTGGGGGCACGATGCGCCCGGCGTCCGCATGGGCGTCGCGCGCGAGCACGCCGGCGCGAACTCGAACGTGCTCGCCGACGAGGAGCTCGTCGACGCGCCCTCAGGAAACGCGGTGCTCAACGGGATCCCCGTCGAGCTCGCGCCGGTGGCGGCGCCCGCGGGGGCCGCCGTGGCGTGATCGGACTCAGGATGGGGCGGGCGCGTCCGACAACACGTGCATGCCCCGCCGCGTCCAGCTCGCCGCGCTCACCGCGCTCGCCTTCCTGACCACCGCCGGCCCCGCGGCCGCCGCTCAGCTGAGCGTCAGCCAGAACACCGACCGGATGCTGGTCTACAAGGCCGAACCGGGCGAGCGCAACCAGATCACGGTCGCGCGCGACGGTGGCTCGCTCACCCTGACCGACCCGGGCGCCGGCGACATCACGATGACTCATGCCGACGGCGCCGGCTGCAAGCGCACGACCGGCTCGGTCACCTGCGACAAGCTCGGCGACCTCCGGCTGAAGATCAACGCCGGCGACGGCGATGACACCGTCACGGTGAGCTCGCCGGCCGGCGTTCGCGTCGAAGGCGACGGGGGTGACGACGTGCTCGCCGGCGGCGACGGCGCCGACACGCTCGACGGCGGCGCCGGCGACGACCGGCTGTCCGGCGGCGGCGGCGCCGACAGCCTTCGCGGCGGCGATGGCGCCGACACGGCGGACTACTCGGCGACCCTGGTGGCCGTGAGCGTCACGCCCGACGGCACCGGCGACGACGGCGCGCTCGGCGAGGGCGACGACGTCGGCTCCGACGTGGAGAGCGTCGTCGGCGGCGCGGCGAGCGACGACCTGACCGCCGGCGGCGGCGGCGGCACGCTCGACGGCGGCCCCGGCAACGACACCCTGCGCGGCGGCGCGGCGAGCGACCGGCTGGCGGGCGGAGACGGCGACGATCGTCTCGTCAGCGCCGACGACAGCGCCGACACGGTCTCGTGCGGCGCCGGAACGGACGCCGTCGAGGCCGATCCGCTCGACACCGTCGCGGACGACTGCGAGAGCCGCACCGACACCACCGCCACGGAGCCTGCCGCTCCCGGCGACGCGGGCGACCGCGCGCCGAGCTCACCGACCAAGGTCGCGGCCGCGCCGGCGCGGGGCACGGTCCTGGTGACCCGCCCGGGCGGGCGTCCGCGCGAGCTCCAGGAGGGCGAGTCGATCCCCGCCGACGCGCTCGTCGACGCGCGCCACGGCTCGGTCACCCTGACGGCCGCCCCGGACACCGCCGGCAACCCGCAGCGCGCGACCTTCACCGGCGGCCAGTTCCGCGTGCGCCGCGTGCGCGACCCGCTGCCCGTCACCGAGCTGACGCTCGCCGGCAGCGCCCTGGCGGCCTGCCCGGGCGCGAAGCAGGCGACCGCCGCCGCCCGGCGCCCGCCCGTGCGCCGCGTGTGGGGCAGCGGCCACGGCCGCTTCCGGACCCGCGGGCGCTTCGCCGCCGCGACCGTGCGCGGCACGATCTGGCTGACCGAGGACCGCTGCGACGGCACGCTCGTGCGCGTCAAGCGCGGCGTGGTCTCCGTGCGCGACCGCGTCCGCAACCGCAGCGTCACGGTGCGCGCCGGGCAGCGCTACCTCGCGCGGGCCCGCTGACGATCTTCTTAGACTTAGAGGTGGCCGCGCTGCAGGTCGAAGCGCATGGCCAGCACCGTTCCGCCCCCGGTGGGCTGGCGCACCTCGAAGCTGTGCGTGATCTGCGCGATGAGCGGCAGCCCCAGGCCCAGCCCCCTGCTGTCGGGCCGCGGGCGCATGCCGACGCCGTCGTCGGCCACGACGACGCGTAACCCGGCGGCGGCGGGCTCGACCGTCAGCGTGACCGACCCGGGGGCATCGCGGTCGACGTAGGCGTGCTGGACGGCGTTCGTGACCGCCTCCGACACGGCCAGCTCGACGGCCGCGAGCGCCGCCGGCGTCGCGCCCAGGCGGGTGGCGACCTCGACCGCCGCGCGCCGCGCGGCGGCCACCGACTGCGCGACGGCCGGCCACGAGCGGACGAGCCGCTCGGCCGTGCTCCTCGCGCGCGGGCGCAGTGCCGCTCCCCGCCGTACCTCCATGGTGCCTAGCATCGCGGGGTCCCGCACCGGCCGTCAAGTGCCCGGCCGTACAGGCCGCCGTCGCCGGGACTGCGATGATGCCGCGCCGTGGCACCTGAGATCGTCGCGGTGATCACCGGCGCGTCGAGCGGCATCGGCGAGGCGACCGCGCGCCGGCTGGCGCGCGAGCCGGGGGCGCGGCTCGTGCTCGTCGCCCGTCGCGAGGACCGCTTGCGCGCGCTCGCCGGCTCGCTGCCGGCGCCCGCGAGCTACGTCGCCGCAGACCTGACCGAGGACCTCGCGCCGCAGCGCGTCCTGGAGCACGTGCGCGACGAGTACGGCCGGCTGACGCTGCTGGTCAACAACGCCGGCTCGGCCTGGCGCGCACGCTTCGCGGACGGCGGCTGGGCCAACGTGCAGCGGACGATGGAGCTCAACTTCGACGCGCAGGTTCGCCTGACCGAGGCCCTGCTGCCGCTGTTGCGCGCGTCGGCGCCGAGCGCGATCGTCAACGTCGGCAGCACCGCCGGGCGGACGACGCGGGCCGGCTCGGCCGCCTACTCGGCCAGCAAGGCCGCGCTGGCCGCGTGGAGCGACGGGCTCTACCTCGAGGAGCGCCAGCACGGCGTCCACGTCGGGCTCGTCCAGCCCGGGTTCATCGCCACCGAGGGCTTCCCCGCCGAGGAGCTGCGCGCCAAGGCGGCCACGCGCTGGATCGTCTCGCGACCCGAGAACGCCGCCGAGGCGATCGTCCAGGCCGGCCTGCGCGGGAAGGCCGAGCGCTACGTCCCCCGCGGATACGGGATCGCGGCGGCGCTGCGCGTGCTCGCCCCGGGGCTCGTGCGCCGCGCGCTCAGCGGCGGCGCGGCGTCGGTGATGACGACGCGCACCGGCGCGGACGCGGGCGAGCCGGGCGACTAGTGCCGTCTCAGGCAACCTTCGCCTCGTCGCCGGCGGAGCCATCGTCGTGCCCCGCGTGGGCGGCGGGCGCAGGGCATGCTGGTGGCACGTTCAAGCCCGACGGCCGCGCCAGGCGCGCGAGGGCCCGCCGAACGGGGCGAAGGTTGGCTGACGCGGCGCTAGCCGACTAGGCCGGCTGCAGCACGGCGGCCGGACGCGGCGATGGGAGGGTGAGCGCGAGCGCGCCGGCGCCGGCGAGCCCGAGCCCGGCGACCACGAGCGCCTGGTGCAGGCCGGCCGGGTCGACGTGGCCGCCGGCGGTCGCCAGCCCGCCGAGGACGGCGACGCCGAGCACGCCGCCGACCTGCCGCCCGGCGTTGAGCGCGGCCGAGGCGATGCCGGCGAGTGAGGGCGGCGCGGCGCCCATCACGCCCGCGGTCACGGCGGGGATGGCCAGCCCGCCGCCGAGGCCGTTCAGCGCGAGGCCCGCGACGAGGACGCCGTAGGGGCTGTCGGTGTCGACGGCGAGCAGGACGAGCGCCGCCGCCGCGGCGAGCACGGCGCCCGCGGCGAGCGGTGCCCGCGCGCCGCGGGCCGCGACGAGGCGGCCGGCGAGCGGCGAGACGGCCATGAACAGCAGCGGCTGGGGCAGGAAGGCCAGCCCGGTCTGCAGCGCGTCGAGCCCGCGCTCCTGCTGCAGGAACAGCGAGAGGAAGAACAGCTCGCCGTAGAAGGCGAAGTTCAGCAGCGCACCGCCGGCGGTGGACGCGATGAAGCGGCGGTCGGTCACGAGTTGGCGTGGGACCAGCGGGCTCGCGCTGGTGCGCTCGCGCAGGCCGAGCGCGGTCGCGAGGACGATCGCCGCGGCGAGCGCGACGACGACCGCGGGCGATCCCCAGCCGCGGCCGCCCGACTCGACCAGGCCAAAGGTCAGCGCGACCAGCATGGCCACGGCAACAACCTGCGCGCCGAGGCTGCCCGGCGCGCCGGCCGCGCGCGTCACGTCCGCCTGTCGCGGGAGCTGCGTGACGGCGAGGCCGCCGGCCAGGAGGGCGAGCGGCAGGTTCAGGACGAAGATGGCGCGCCAGCCGGCCTGCTCGATGAGCAGGCCGCCGACCACGGGCCCCGCGGCGAAAGCGGCCGCCGAGCCCGCGGCCCAGACGCCGACCGCGCGCGTTCGCGCCGCCGGGTCGGCGAAGACCTGGCTGAGCAGCGACAGCGACGTCGGCAGCACGAGCGCGGCCCCAACGCCCAGGACCGCCTGGGCGGCGACGAGCGCGGTCGCGGTCGGCGCGGCGCCGGCCAGGAACGAGCCGCCCGCGAACGTCGCGAGGCCGATGAGGAAGACCCGGCGCGGGCCGACGCGGTCCGCGGCCAGCCCGGTCGAGAGCAGCAGCCCGGCGAAGACGAGCGTGTACGCGTTGGCGACCCACTCGAGCGTCGTCGGGCCGGCGTGCAGGTCGCGGGCGATCGCTCCCAGCGCGACGTTGACCACGGTCGTGTCGAGCAGCACCATCGAGAAGCCGACGGTGCTGGCGACGAGGACGAGACGCTCGCGACGGGTCACGTGAGCTTCCCCGTGAACACGACGAGGCGGCGGATCGGTCGGGTCTTCTGCGGCGTGGGAGTCGGCGGCGTGGCGAAGTGAGACATGCGCGAGGGTCCTTCCTTCGACGTTCGACGAACATCGTACCAAGTTGTTCGACGGATCTCGTACAATGGTCGCTGCGATGACCAGCCCCCTCACCCACCCGGCCGTCGAGGAGCTCGAGCTCGCGGTCGTGCTCCACGCCTTCAGCGACCCGATCCGCCTGCAAATCGTCCGCATGCTGGCCGACGAGGGCCCGCGGACCTGCGGCACCTTCGTCGTGCCCGTCGCCAAGTCGACGCTGTCGCACCACTTTCGCGTCCTGCGCGAGGCGGGCGTGACGCTGACCGAGCCCGAGGGGACCCAGCGCGTCGTCTCGCTGCGGCGCGCCGACCTCGACGCGCGCTTCCCCGGGCTGCTCGACGCGGTGCTGGCCGCCGCGCCGGCGCCGGCGTAGGCCCCGGCGGCAATCCGTCCCACGGCGCCGACGCGCCGTGCAAGACTGGGCCATGCCCGGGGTTCAGGACCGCATCCAGGCCGAGCTCATGCACTCGATCGCGGCGGTCGCGCTCACCTTGGGCAACGCGCGGTCGGCGTCGGTCGCGTTGCGCGACGAGGTCACCGACGACCTCGTCTTCGTCGCCGCCGCCGGCGAGGGGGCCGACGACGTCCTCGGCGGCCGCTTCCCGTCGGGCACGGGGATCGCCGGGCAGGTCTTGCGCAGCGGCCAGGCGGTCCAGCTGAGCGACCTCTCGCACGAGCCGCGCTTCGCGCGCGACATCGCCGCCGAGCTGGGATCCGAGCCCGACGCGATGGCCGCGGTTCCGGTGCTGCTCGGCGGACGCGTGATCGGCGTCCTGGAGGTTCTCGACCCGGCGCGCGCCGACAACGAGCGCTCGCTGCTCACCGACCTCCAGAGGCTCGCGGTCCACGCGGCGGCGGCGCTCGACGTCAGCGCCGAGCTCTGCTGACGGCGACCGACCTCGACGTGCTGACGGTGGGCGCCGGCCCGCGCGTCGTGCTCGTGCACGGCAGCGTCGTCGACGCCCGCCGCACGTGGCGCCGCCAGCTCGCGCTGGCCGACCGCTGGTCGCTGGTCATGCCCAACCGGCCCGGCTTTGCGGGCAGTCCGCCGCTGCCGCGCGGCGACTTCGAGGCCGAGGCGCCGCTGATCGCCGAGCTGCTGGGCGACGGCGCGCATCTCGTCGGCCATTCCTACGGCGCCGTCATCGCGCTGTTCGCCGCCGCGGCGCGCCCGGACGCCGTGCGCTCGCTCGTCGTGTCCGAGCCCGGCTGCCTGCGCGTCGCCGCGGACGACTCGGCGGTGGACGCGGTGATCGCCGGCGGCGAGGAGCTCTACCGCCGCGGCGCGTCGCTGCCGCCCGGCGAGTTCCTGCGCCTCTTCCGGGCCGGCCTGCACTCGGCGCACGAGACGCCGGAGGAGCTTCCCGACTGGCTGCGGCGGGGCGCGCGCCTCGTGATGGAGGAGCGCCCGCCGTGGGAAGCAGACCCGCCGCTCGACCGCCTCGCGGCCACGCCGTTCGCGAAGCTCGTGATCTCCGGTGGCCACTCGGCGGCGTTCGAGGCGGTTTGCGACGCCGTTGCCGAGCGCATCGGTGCCCGGCGCGCGGTGATCGCCGGGCGGGGCCACACGATCCCGGCCACCGGCGCGCCCTACAACGCGTGTCTCGAGGAGTTCCTCGCGTCCTGCGAGTGACGATGCCGGTCGAGGGTGGCGGGCATCCTCACCGGACGAGCCGGACGGCCAGCGCGCCGAGCCCGGCCGGATCTCCTGCGCCGCGCATCAGGCCGAGGATCGCGGCGACGTAGGCGAGCGTCTCGGGGATCGGCGGGACGCAGCCGCACGCCGCGACGCGCGCGGGGCCGGCGTTGTAGGCCGCCAGCGCGAGGTCGACCGCGCCGAAGCGGCGCAGCAGGTCCCGCATGAGGTGCGCCTGCGCGTCGATCGCGCGCTCCGCGTCATACGGATCGCTCAGGCCGTACGCCGCCGCCGTACCCGGCATGAACTGGGCGATCCCCTGGGCACCGGCGCGCGAGCGCGCGAACGGGTTGAACTTGGACTCCTGGTAGAGCTGCGCGGCGAGGAGCGTCGCCGAGACGTTCCAGCGCTGCGCGGCCCGGCTGATCGGCGCGACGAACTGCTCGGGCACGAAGGACGGGATCGCCGGGCGGTCGTCGCCGCCGCGCACCGGTTGTAGCGCCGCGGACGAGCCCGCGTTGAGCGAGTACCCCCAGTGCCACGGCTCCCATGCGTACCGCTGGGTGAATGTGCAGCACTAAATGCGGCATTGGACTCGGGCGTCTCCCGCGCCCCCGCCGTCGTTGTGTACCGGTGGAGCATCGTTCGAGGTATTTAGTAGCGTGGAG
>DASXRF010000040.1:0-5712 GCA_036506755.1 Solirubrobacteraceae bacterium
CGACGAGCGGCATCATCGAGTCGAAGCGCCGGGCGACCTCGAGCGCGGGGTGCTCGGCGAAGGCCAGCGCGTTGGGGTTGGGGTCGCGCGCGCGCTCGCCCGCCCGCAGCGGGTTCCCGGAGCCCCAGAGCTCGGGCCCGAACCACACCACGGCCCCGACGACGGTCATGCCGGCGACCAGCCGCCGGGCGGCCGGGTCGCGCCAGGCAAGCCAGAGCGCGTAGGTCCCCACGAAGGGCCACGACTCCGGGCGCAGCAGGGCGGCGCCGAAGCACGCCCACAGCGCGGCGCGCCGGCGCCCGGCGAGGTGCAGCTCGATCGCCGCGAGCAGCAGCGCGACGAGCAGCCCCTCCGAGTCCCCGACGGCGGCGAAGCGCAGGAAGTCGGTCGAGACCGCCAGGCAGACGGCCGCGAGCAGGCCTCCGGCGACGCCGCCGCCCAGCCGGCGCCCGACGCGGAAGGCGAGCGCGAGCGAGGCCAGCGCGCCGGCGCGCGCGACCGCGACCCACAGCGCGGGCGCCGCGCCCCCCGCCAGGCCGAAGACGGTGGTGAACAGCACGGGCAGCGGCTTCCACGACGGGCCGAAGCGCGTGTCGAGGTCGAGATGCAGGATCTCGCGGCCCCAGATGAGCCACGCCCACGGGTCGTACGTGGGCGTCGACGGCCCGGCCAGGCTCAGCAGGCCGAGCGCGAGGCAGGCGGCGGCGAGCGCGGCGAGTCCCAGCGGGGGCGCCGCGCGATCGCGCACGCCCAGCCCGGCGATGGACGCGACGCGGGTGGCCATGCGAGCGTAAGAGCGTAGGGCCCGCGTGTTCGTCCAGCCATGCGACCGCGCCCTCAAGGCGCCGCAGAGGGCGTCGATGCAGCGCGACATGCGCCGCCTCTCACGCCTCTCCGTCCTCGTGGCCGTCCTGGCCCTCGCGCTCGTGCTCACGGCCGTCGCCGTCGCCGACAAGCCCGCTCAGCCGCCGAGACAGGCCAAGCAGACGCAGGCGCAGGACGCGCCGGGCGCCACGACGCCGGCCGGCAGGCCGGCGCCCGCGGCGGACAACGCCGCGGACCCGGCGACACCGGCCAAGCCCGACCAGGCGGCCAGGCCGGAGAAGGCGGACGCGGAGGGCGACGCGGCCGCATCCGACCCCGATCCGATCGCGCTCGACGCGGGCGCGCCCGAGCTCGGCAAGAGCGTGGGCGTCACGGGGCTGGGCGACGCGAAGGTCAAGGCGCGCGGCAGCCGTGCGTGGACCGACCTCAGCGACCGCGCCGGCACGGTGCCCGACAACGCCGTCGTCGACGCCCGCAACGGCGCGGTCGCCGTCAGCGTCGCGGTCGATGCCCAGGGCACGCAGCAGGCCGCGCTCTTCACCGGCGCGATCTTCACCGTCCACCAGCCCGACAAGCCCGGCGCCGTCACCGAGCTGATCCTGCACGGCGGGGACTTCGGGGCCTGCGACGCGCCCGCCGCCGGCGCCGCGAGGGCCGCCGCGGCCAAGCGCCGGTCACCGGTCGTGCGCCGCCTGTGGGGCACCGGCCACGGCCGCTTCCGCACGCGCGGCCGCTACGCCGCGGCGACCGTGCGCGGGACCACGTGGACGGTGGAGGATCGCTGCCACAGCACCGTGACCAAGGTCCTGGAGGGCATCGTCGCGGTCCGCGACCTCGTCACCGGGACGCTCACCAACGTCCACGCCGGCGGGCGGCTGCGGGTGGCCGGGCGCCGGTAGGTCCAGGCTGCGCAGCGCAGCCTCAAGGTCCGGTCCGGTAGGCCGATCCCTGCAAGGCATGCGCGCGAGCTCGACGACCACCCCTTCCGCGGGCGACCCGCGCGCCACCGAGCCGCCCGGCATCCCGGTGCTCACCCGCGAGCTCGCGCAGGCGCCGCTGCTCGCCGAGCTTCCGCAGGACGCGCTCACCGACCTGGCGATGAAGGCGCGCCGGCGCCGCTTCGCACCCGGCGACATCGTCTTCCACGAGGGCGCCACGGGCGATGCCCTGCACGTCATCCGGCGCGGGCTGCTCGCCGTCGTGCGCCCGAGCCGCGACCCCGGGCTGATCCTCAACCGCATGGGTCCCGGCGAGGCGTTCGGCGAGATCGCCGTGCTGACCGAGTCCGCGCGGCTCGCCTCCGTCGTCGCCGTCGAGCCCTCGGAGACGCTCGAGGTGACCAAGGACGACTTCGACCGCGTGCTCGCCGCCAACCCGCGCGCGACGCGACGGATGCTCGGCGCCCTTGCGCGCTCGCTGACGCTGGCCAAGGAGGAGGTCACGCGCCACAACTCGCGCCTGGAGGCGACGGTGCGTCAGCGCACGGCCGACCTGCGCGAGAGCCAGCTTGAGGTCGTGCGCCGGCTCAGCCACGCCGCCGAGTCGCGCGACGACCACACCGGCGTCCACACCTCGCGCATGAGCCGGATGTGCGCCGAGCTCGGCCGGGCGGCGGGCCTGCGCGAGTCCGACATCGAGCTGCTGCTCCACGCCGCGTCGATGCACGACATCGGCAAGATCGCGATCCCCGATCGCGTGCTGCTCAAGCAGGGGCCGCTCCAGCCCGACGAGTGGGAGCTGATGAAGTCGCACACGATCGTCGGCGCCGAGATGCTGGCAGGGTCGAGCTCGCCGGTCGTGCAGATGGGCGAGATCATCGCCCGCGCGCACCACGAGAAGTGGGACGGCACCGGCTACCCGCTCGGGCTCAAGGGCGACGAGATCCCGCTCGTCGCGCGCATCTGCGCCGTGTGCGACGTCTACGACGCGCTCGTCTCCGACCGGCCGTACAAGGCGGCGTGGCCGGTCGACCAGGCGCTCGCCGAGCTTCGCCGCCTCGCCGGGCGGCACCTCGATCCGCGGCTCGTCGGCCTCTTCGTCGAGCGCCGTCCGGACCTCCGCGCGGGGGAGTAACCGTCGCGTGCGCCGGCGCCGCGCGCTCGCCGCGGTCGGGGCGATCGCGGCCGCGCTGGCCGTGGCCGCGCTCCTCACGGGCGCCCTGGGGCGCGTCGAGGCGTGGACGGTCGATGCGCGCTTCTCGCTGCGCGGGCCCGAGCCGGTCCGCGACGTGGCCGTCATCGCGATCGACGACGCCGACATCTCGGCCTACCGCCGGTGGCCGATCCGGCGCTCGCTCCACGGGCGCGCGATCGACGCGCTGCGACGGGCGGGGGCTCGCGCGATCGCCTACGACGTCCAGTTCACCGAGGCCAGCCCGCCGGGTCAGGAGCACGAGGACCTCGCGCTCTACGACGCGGTCGCGCGCGCGCCCGGGACGGTCCTGGCCACGACGACGGTGCCGCGCAGCGGGGACACCGACGTCCTGGGCGGCCAGGAGAACCTCGGGCCGGCGGGCGCGATGGCCGCCAACAGCCTGCTGCCCACCGAGCCCGGCGGCGAGATGCGGCGCGTGCCGTACATGGTCGCGGGGCTGACGTCGTTCGCGGTGGCGGCCGCGCAGACGGCGACGCGCACGCATGTCCCGGACGCCGGCTTCGGCCCCGACGGCGCGCTGATCGACTTCCGCGGCCCGCCCGGCACCGTGCCGACGTACTCGTTCCACGATCTGCTCTCCGGCCGCGTGCCGGCGGCGCGACTGCGCGGCCGGGTCGTCGTGGTGGGGGCGTCCGCGCCGTCGCTGCAGGACGTGCACCCGGTGCCGACGTCCGGCGCTGGGACCATGCCCGGCCCCGAGGTCCAGGCGAACGCGATCTCGACCGTGCTGCGCGGGCTGCCGCTGCGCGAGGCGCCGTGGTGGGTCAACGCGCTGGCCGCCCTGGCGCTCGCGCTCGTCGTCCCGCTGGCGGCGCTGCGCGTGAGCGCGGGGGCGGCGGCGGCGCTCGGCCTCGGCGCGCTCGGTGCCTGGCTCGCCGGCTGCCAGCTCGCCTTCGAGCACGGCGTCGTCCTCGCGGTGACGCCGCCGATCGCCGGCCTCGTCATCGCCCCGGTGGGCACCGTCTGCGCCGCGGCCCTGCTGTCGGCCGCCGACCGCCGGCGGACGCGCAACCTCTTCGGGCGCTTCGTCCCCGAGCCCGTCGTCGAGGAGCTGCTCGAGCGCGAGGGCGGCGAGGCGCGGCTGGGCGGCGTGCGCCAGGACGCGACCGTCCTCTTCTGCGACCTGCGGGGCTTCACGACGTTCGCCGAGCGCGCCGCGCCCGAGCTCGTCATCGACGTCCTCAACCAGTACCTCGCCGAGGTCTCCGACGCCGTCCTCGCCGACGGCGGCACGATCGTCAGCTACCTCGGCGACGGCGTCATGGCGGTCTTCGGCTCGCCGCTCGCCCGGCCCGATCACGCCAGCGCGGCGGTCGCCGCGGCCGACGAGCTGCTCTCGACCCGCCTGCCGCGCTTCCACGCCTGGCTCGCCGACCGCCGCCTCGCGCCGCTCGCTCTCGGCGTGGGCGTCAACAGCGGACCCGTCATGTCCGGCCTTGTCGGCTCCGAGCGCCGCATGGAGTACGCGGCCGTCGGCGACACCACCAACGTCGCCGCCCGCCTCCAGGCGGCCACCAAGGACACACCACACGCGCTCTTCATCGCGGCCTCCACGCGCGACCGCCTCGACCCAGCCACGCGCACCCGCCTCGTCCCCGTCGCCGACCTCGCGGTCCGGGGTCGCGGGGCGGGGGTGCAGGTCTACACGCTCGCCGCGGGCGCGGCCGCAGCGCCGCTCGCGGCGTAATGCCCCCGGCCGGATTCGAACCGGCGCGCCTCGGCTTAAAAGGCCGTTGCTCTACCGCTGAGCTACAGGGGCAGACGCATGCTAGGCGCCACTGCGCGCCATACCCCCAGCGGGATTCGAACCCGCGATCTCCGCCTTGAAAGGGCGGCGTCCTGGGCCTCTAGACCATGGGGGCGCAACCGCGAAGCAGTCTAGGTCGCCCTACGACCCGATCGTGCTCGGGTCGATGATCGAGAAGGCCGCGCCCTGCGGGTCGGTGAAGCCGCCCATGTCCATGCCGCCGGCGACGACCTTGTCGCCGACCTTGAACGTCGTGTACTGACCGCCCTCGAAGTCCTGCGTGTCGTCCCAGCCGAACACCGCGTGAATCAGACCGCCTCGGCCGGGAGCCCGCGGTCGACCGCGAGGCGCCCGCACCACAGCGCCCACAGCACAACGGCCACCGCCGCGCCGAGCCAGTGCACGCCCGCCACCACGGCGAGCACGCTCGGCAGCCCGGCGAGCACGGCGCCGAGCAGCGCGGCGGCGACCGGCAGCCGCAGCACCCGCGCGACGAGCGCTGCGCACAGCAGCCACGCGCCCGGTCCGGCCAGCCAGCCCCAGTCCTCGAAGAACGAATGCGGCAGGGCGATCGCGAGCACCACCGAGACCGCGGCGACCGCCGCCGCCTGGCCCAGCCCGGCGCGCACTGTCATCCGCCGATCCATGCACGCGCACCGTAGCTCCCGATGACTAGCCTGCGCTGAGCCGGGCGCTTAGCTCAGTTGGTCAAGAGCGCCGCCCTTACAAGGCGGAGGTCGCTGGTTCGAGCCCAGCAGCGCCCACTTCCGTGCGCCGCATCGTCCTGTCCCTCCTCGCCGCCGCCTTTCTGGCCCTCGCCGCCGCACCGGCCGCGCACGCCCACGCGACCCTGCTGACGAGCACGCCGGCGGATCGCGGGGAGGTCGGCCTCGCGCCCGCGCGGGTGACGCTGAAGTTCTCCGAGCCCGTCGAGCTGCTGCGGGCGCGCGACGTCAGCGTCGTGGACGAGCAGGGGCGCACCGTGA
>DASXRF010000041.1:0-3008 GCA_036506755.1 Solirubrobacteraceae bacterium
GGCGCTCGTCGCCCGTCACGGAGAACGCGGCGTCGGCCGCGGGGGTCGACACGAGATAGGGCCGGCCCGACGCGGCGGCGCGCAGGCCGTCCGCGCTCAGCATGTGCTCGCCGAGCTTGTTCGCGCCTGCGTCGTAGACGACGAGCTTGTACGGCGCGAAGGCCGGCGTGAAGGCCTCCTCGGCGCCGCCCTTGTCGAGCAGCTCGACGAACTGGACGTTGGAGTCCCCGCCGCCCGACGCCAGCATCACCTCGTTGACCTTCTCCAGATGGAAGGTCGCGTACGCCGGCGTTGCGAACGCTGCCGGCGCTCCCAACCCCAGCACGACCGCGATCGCGCCTCGTCTGCTCATGCCGCCTCCCGTTGGCTGTGTTGTTCAGGACGCCACGTAGGGCGGACCCCTTCCCGCTCTGTCAGATCTCGTTGAAGAAGTTGAGCCCGAGGTCGTCGAGCACGTGCTGGGCCTGGACGTTGAGCTGGAACAGCTCGCTCGGTCCAGATGAGTACCCCATCACGATGAGCACTGCGCCGCCCGCGGCGAGCAGGACGCGGTAATGGCGCTTGACGACGTCGAAGGCCACCGTCATGCGCTGGAAGGCCAGAGCGGTCGCCAGGAACGGGATGGCCAGCCCCGCGGAGTCGAAGCCGAGCAGCACCGCGGCGTGGCCTGCGGACTGCGAGAGCGCCGCGGCGGCGAGGATCGCGCCGAGCGTCTGCCCCACGCACGGCGTCCAGGCGATGGCGAACGCCGCCCCGGCGACGACCGGCCCGTCCCGCCCCGCCCGGCGGGTCAGCGCGCCGACGTGGAGCTCGCGGTTGAGCCCGGCGACGTAGGGGCCCAGCAGGAACAGGGCGCCCATCGCGACGATGAGCACGGCGGAGACCTTCTCGAGCGTGGCGCGCTGGTGGTTGAGCGTCGAGCCGATCGAGGTCGCTCCCAGTCCGAGCAGGATGAAGGTCGCCGACAAGCTGGAGACGAAGAGCAGGCTCGGCCCCAGCACCCGGCGCGGTCGAGCTCGCGTGGCGAGACGCCGACCACCGCCGACAGGTAGCCAGGCACCACCGGCAGCACGCACGGCGAGAGGAACGAGACCAGGCCGGCCGCGACCGCGGCGAGCACTCCGACGCCGCCCGCGGGATCCATCAGCTCAGCGCGTAACGGCGGATGTCGGCGTCGAGCGTGGCCAGCGTGGTGTAGCCGCCCGGTCGCACGTAGGTCCGCTGCCCCTTGCCGTCGAAGAAGATCGTCGTCGGCCACCCCTGCCCGCCGCCGAGCGATCTCGCCTGCGCGGCGCTGTGATCGTAGATGCTCGGGTAGTCGACCGGGAACTGCTTGAGGAAGGCCTCGGCGTCGCCGCGGTCGTCCTGGGAGTCCAGGCCCACGAAGGCGACCCGGCCGCGGTAGCGCCCGGCGAGTCGCTGGAAGAAGCCGAACTCCGCCTTGCAGCTCGGACACCACGACGCCCACTGGTTGACGACGACCGGCACACCCTTGAGGCTGGCCAGCTTCTCCTTGATCGGCGTGTCGATGATCCGGTTGGCCTGGCGGAGGTTCTCGGCGACGCCCTTCGACAGGCCGGCCAGCTCCGCGCGCGACGCCGGCGGCGACGGCGCCGAGCTCAGCGTCGGCTTGTCGTTGCGCCCGGCGCCCGAGACGACGATGACGACCGCGGCGATCACCGCCAGCGCCGAGGCGCCGAGGATGATCTGCGTGCGCCGCCGTTCGCGAGCGTCTGCATGAGCGCGCTCGGCGGCCAGCCGCTCCTGGCGCCGGCGCCCCTTGTCCTGACTGCGATTCGCCATCCTGTGCTCCCGGGTCGAGTCCGTCACGGCTTCGACCCGTGGACCGCGCGAAGGGTTCAGCCCTCGGTGCGCAGGCGCCCGATGACACGATCGGCCAGCCCGGGCGGAGTCTCCTCTCGCAGTCCCATGAGGTTCTCGATCGTCCGGCGCAGCGTCGCGAGCACGCGCCGGCACTGCGGGCACATGCCGACGTGATCCTCGACGCGGTGGCGATCGGCGTCCGACAGCTCGCCGTCGAGAAAGTCCGAGAGGTGCTGGTGCGTCCAGTTGTGCTCGCGCATGAAGCGCCGGCGCATCAGCATGCGGCGGATCATCGGTTCGTCTCCTCGATGAAGTGGCGGTCCATCGCTCGCCGCACGACCAGTCGCGCGCGGTGCAGGCGGCTCTTGAACGCCGCCTCGCTGAGGTCCATGATCGCCGCCGCGTCGCTGGTGGACAACCCCTCGACGTCGCGCAGGACCAGCGGCGCGCGGTAGTCCCACGGCAGCGCGCGGACCGCGTGCTCGAGCGCGCGCCGCGCCTCGCCGCCGGCCAGGCGCGCCTCGGGAGCTTCGCTCCAGTCCGGCGCGTCCTCGACCGGCGCGTCCTCGAGCGACACGGTCGCCCGAGCGGTGGCGTTGCGCTGGGAGTGGCGCTTGGCCTCGTTGATCGCGATCCGATACAGCCAGGTGAAGAACTGCGAGCGGCCCTCGAACCGGTCGATGCTGCGCCATGCGCGCAGGAACGCCTCCTGGACGATCTCCTCGGCCTCGTCCGAGCGACCGACGAACCGCACGACGACCGCAAACAGCGCGTCGGCGTGCCGGCGCACCAGCTCCTCGAACGCCGCCCGCTCGCCGGAGCGGGCGCGCGCCACCAGCGCGGCCTCATCGGTGGCCGACAGGGCCATGCGCGCAGGTTGCCACGTCGCCACGACCACGGTCGCCGCGAGCATCACCGCCGCCGCCCGGCCCACTCGTCGCGCAGCCGCAGCACGACACGCTCCGCCACGACCGGCCGCTCGCCGCCGCTGCACGGAGGCCTTCCCAGCATCCGCACCAGCGTCGACAGCGTGCCGAGGGTGCGCCGGCAGTCATCGCACTCGGCGGTGTGCGCCTCGAGCCGCCGCCGGGCGCGCTCGTTGAGATCGCGGTCGAGGTAGTCCGAGAGGTGGCGCTGGGTCCAGCGGTGCTCGCGAGGTCCGCGGCGAGGCCAGGAGAACATGA
>DASXRF010000042.1:0-2154 GCA_036506755.1 Solirubrobacteraceae bacterium
GATCGGGGGCGATCCGCCCGTCTACGCCGACATACGGGGCGAGGCGGCGTGGGCCAGATTCGCGGCAGAGATGATCGAGGACGCGCGGGCGATGGCCGCGGCTGGCGGGTTCGAGGCGGCAGGCGGCGCGACGGTCGACGCCATCACGCGGGCTGTCGAGTCGCCGGTGGTGCTCGCGGCCGTCGAAGAGGAGCCAGGGTACGTCAACACCGACCTGAAGGCCGCGCATGTCTTCGTCCTGGCCGACGGATACAAGGTGCTCGACTGGCAGCGGCCGATCCGCGGCCCCGCCGCGCTCGACCGGGCGACGCTGCTGCGGTCGCTGGGGGTCGACCCGCTCGGCCACGTCGCCCCGGGCGTGCTAACCCTGCAGAGCCTCCTGCGGATCGCCTGGTTCGCGGCGTGCGACCGTCGCTGGATCGGCCCCGGCTACGGTGCCGCGATCGTCCGCTTGGCCGGAGCGCTCGGATGAACGCGCTACTCGCGACCTATGTCCGACCCGAGATGCCCCGCGCCGTGCTCGTCGCCGCCTTCCTCCTCGGCGGCGTCGGCTTGCAGCTGTTAGGGCCGCAGCTGCTGCGCCGGTTCATCGACCAGGCGACCGGTGCCCTGCCGGGCGAGGGGCTGACTGCGACCGCGGTGCTCTTCATCGGCGTCGCGCTCGTGCAGCAGCTCGTCGGCGTCGGGCTGGCGTACTTCGGCGACGACCTCGGCTGGCGCACGACCAACCGGCTGCGCGACGACGTCACGCTGCACTGCCTGCGGCTCGGGCCGGCGTTCCACGGCACCCGCACGCCCGGCGAGATGGTCGAGCGGATCGACGGCGACGCGACCACGCTGGCCGAGTTCTTCTCCCGCTTCGTCGCGCAGATCCTGGGCAGCGCGCTCCGGCTGGTCGGCGTGCTCGCGCTGCTGTACGCCGAGGACTGGCGGATCGGCCTGCTGTACACCGCCTACGCGGCGTTCTCCATCGGCGTGATCTACCGGCTGCGCGGCTTCGCTGTGCCGGCGATGGCCGCCGAGCGCGAGACGACCGCGCGGTTGTACGGCTTCGCCGAGGAGCGGCTGGGCGGCCTCGACGACGTCCGCTCGCGCGGCGCCGGGGCTTGGGTGCTGCGCGGGCTCGCGCTGGCGCACGGCGAGCTGCTCCGGCGCACCCGCGCGGCAGCGGCGCGGCGGGCCGTGTTCAGCTTCGCGTACTTCCTGTGCGCCGTGGGGCTGCCGGTGTCGGCGCTCGCGATCGGGGGCTACGGCGTCTCGACCGGCCTGGCCACGATCGGGACGGCGTACCTGTTGTTCCGGTACGCCGGGATGCTCCAGGGCCCGATCGGCACGCTCAGCGAGCAGACCGACCAATTGCAGCGCGCGACCGCTGGCATCGCGCGCGTCGGCGAGCTGCTCGACATCGCCCCGCCGCCGGACACCGGCGCGCGGACCCTGCCGCCGGGACCGCTCTCCGTCGAGCTCGACCGCGTCTCGTTCGCCTACACACCGGGCGCGCCGGTGCTGACCGACGTGTCGTTCGCGCTGCCGGCCGGTCGGGTCCAAGGCCTGCTCGGCCGCACCGGCGCCGGCAAGACCACGATCGGCCGGCTGCTGTTCCGGCTCTACGATCCCGACGCCGGCACAGTCCGGATCGGCGGGGCCGACGCCCGGTCGATCGCCCGCGACGACCTGCGCCGGCGCGTCGGGCTGGTCACGCAGGACGTCCACCTGTTCCGGGCCTCGCTGCGGGAGAACGTGACCCTGTTCGATCCGACTGTGCCGGGCGAGCGGGTGCAGGCGGCGCTGGACCACCTCGGGCTGGGAGAGTGGGCCACTGCGCGCGGCGGGCTCGACGCCGAGCTCGACCCGTCGGCGCTCTCCGCCGGCGAGGCCCAGTTGGTCGCGCTGGCGCGCGCCTTCCTGGCCGACCCCGGGTTGATCGTGCTCGACGAGGCCTCCAGCCGGCTTGACCCCGCGACGGAGCGGCTGCTGGAACGCGCCGTCGACAAGCTGCTGGAGGGGCGGACGGCGGTCGTGATCGCCCACCGCCTGGCGACGCTCGACCGCGCCGACGACGTGTTGATCCTCGAGGACGGCCGCGTCCGCGAGTGGGGCGAGCGGGAGCGTCTGTCCGCCGATCCGCGCTCGCGCTACGCCGAGCTGCTTCGC
>DASXRF010000043.1:0-11895 GCA_036506755.1 Solirubrobacteraceae bacterium
CCGCCACTACGCCGCCACCCCCACCGCCGCGCCGAACGACTCGACGTTCGCGTCGACCTCGTGCGCGGTGAACGTCCCGCGCACCGCGTCGAGCGTCTTGAGCCCGTCGCCGGTGATGACGAGCACGACGCGCTCGGCGGGATCGATGTCGCCACGCTCGGCGAGCTTGGCCAGCACGGCGGTCGTCACGCCGCCGGCCGTCTCGGTGAAGATCCCCGTCGTCTCGGCAAGCAGGCGGATGCCGGCGCGGATCTCGTCGTCGGTCACGGCGTCGATCCCGCCCCCGGTCGAGCGCGCGAGATCGAGCGCATACGGGCCGTCGGCCGGGTTGCCGATGGCCAGCGACTTGGCGATCGTGTCCGGCTTGACCGGCTTGCAGACGTCGCGTCCCTCGGCGAACGCGGTGGCGACGGGCGAGCACCCGGTCGCCTGCGCGCCGTTCATCGTCGGGGGCTCGCCGGTGATGAGGCCGAGCTCGAGCCACTCGTCGAACCCCTTGCCGATCTTGGTGAACAGCGAACCCGAGGCAATCGGCACGACGAGCCGGTCGGGCGTCTCCCAGCCCAGCTGCTCGGCGATCTCGTAGGCCAGCGTCTTGGAGCCCTCGGCGTAGTACGGGCGCAGGTTGACGTTGACGAACGCCCATTTGTCGTGCTCGAAGCTGAGCTCCATGCACAGGCGGTTGACGTCGTCGTAATTGCCCCGGACCTTGACGAGGTTGGTGCCGTAGACCCCGGTGCCCAGGACCTTCTGCTCCTCGAGGTCCGAGGGGATGAAGACGTAGGAGTCCAGGCCGAGCGCGGCGGCGTGGGCGGCCACGGAGTTCGCCAGGTTGCCGGTCGACGCGCACGCGAGGACCTCGAAGCCGAGCTCGCGCGCACGGGCGGCGGCCACCGAGACGACGCGGTCCTTGAACGAGTGCGTGGGGTTGTGCGCGTCGTTCTTGACCCACACCTCGCGCAGCCCTAGGCGCTCGGCCAGACGGTCGGCGCGCACGAGCGGCGTGCACCCGGAGGGGAGGCCGAGGCGCGAGCTCGAGCGCACGCTCGGGCCGGGCGGCGCCTCGAGCGGCAGGAAGTCGGCGTAGCGCCAGACGTTCTGCGGGCCGCCCTGGATCCGCCGCCGGATCCCGCTCGGGTCCTCAGGGCGCCGGTGCGTGTAGCCGACCTCGAGCGGGCCGAAGCACCGGTCGCACACATAGCGGGCCTCGAGCGCGTACGTCACACCGCACTCGCGACACTTCAGCTCCTTAGCTGCCATCGGGTGAAACCTCCGCCGGTCCAAGTGGCGCGAGGTCCCAACGAGGGAACACCGCCGCCACATCTCACAGGAATTGGCACCTTCCCCTCGCGGGGGGTTGCCGGGGCTTCACAGGGCCAGTCCCTCCACCCCTCTGGATGTGTCCAGCTATGTGCCGCGGGAGCATAGCGGCTGGCGCGGCGGCGGCAAGGGCGCGTGCCCGCCGTGACGGGCGAAATCGACTGTATGATCGTCCAGAAGGTGCAAGCGATGTTGACCGACGAGCCGCGAAGTCCCCATGCCGAACCTGCCCCGCCTTCGCCGGGGTGCTCGCGGTGCCGTCGCCCGCCCGCCTGAGCAGCCCGAGGTCCCGAACGTCGAGACCGTCGAGGCCGGCGGCCTGCGCTGGATCAACATCGAGCGCCCGCGGCTGATCGACCGCACCTGGCTCGAGGAGCACTTCGACTTCCACCCCCTCGACTACGAGGACGTCTTCTCGCGCAACCAGCGCCCGAAGGTCGACGAGTACGAGGACTACCTGTTCGTCGTCCTCCACTTCCCCAAGTACGACAAGACGGTCGGGCGGCTCAACGCGGCGGAGCTCGACGTCTTCGTCGGGCCCGACTACGTCATCACGCTGCCCAACGAGCAGCTCGACCCGCTGGAGTACGTCTTCGAGCGCTGCCGCGCCAACGAGGAGATCCGCGAGGGCCTCTTCACGCGCGGCGCCGGCTACCTGCTCTACCGGATCGTCGACAGCTGCGTGGACGCCTCGTTCCCGATGCTGCGAAAGATCGGCAACAAGCTCGAGGACCTCGAGGGGGACATCTTCGAGGGGCGCTCGGCCGACATCGTGCGCGACATCTCCAACGCCAAGCAGGAGATCATCAACTTCCGCAAGATCGTTCGGCCGCAGCGCGCCGCGCTGCGCGACCTCGACCGCACGCGCCGCTACGTGCCCGAGGTCCTGGAGGTCTACTTCGACGACATCGTCGACGCGTCCGAGCGCATCTGGGACATGCTCGAGAACTTCAAGGAGGTCGTCGAGGGCCTGGAGGACTCCAACGAGGCCGTCCTGTCGCACCGCCTCAACGACGCGCTGCGCGTGCTGACCGCGTTCAGCGTGCTGTTCCTGCCGCTGACGCTGATCGCGTCGATCTGGGGCATGAACGTCGGCGTCCCGGGCGAGCAGTCGATCGGCGCCTTCTGGATCATCATCGGCGTGATGATCGTCGTGCTCGTCGGGCTGCTCGGGCTGTTCCGCCGCCGCGGCTGGCTGTAAGCCTGATTGCAGCGGTAACAACTCGTTGACCGCGGGGTAGACGAGGCCGTGCCGACCGTGGCCCCCGCCGACCTGCTGCTCGAGCGCCTGGCCGAGACCGCCGAGCCCGGCGGCGGCGTCGAGCGCAAGCGGATGATGATCATCGTCAACCCGTACGCGACGACGGTCTCCGACCGGTTGCGCAACCTCGTCGTCTACGCGCTGCAGGGCCGCTACGAGGTCACCGCGATCGACACCGAGGCGCGCGGCCACGCCGTCGAGCTGTGCCGCGAGGCGGCGCACGAGGGCTACGACGTCGTCGTGGCCTTCGGCGGCGACGGCACGGTCAACGAGGTCGCCCGCGGCCTGGCCGGCTCGGACACGCCGCTGACGTGCCTGCCGGGCGGCTCGGCCAACGTCTACTGCAAGCAGCTCGGCATCCCCGGGGAGATCGTCGACGCCACGGAGCACCTCCTGCGCATGGCCGACGAGTGGCGCGTGCGCAAGGTCGACGTCGGCACCGTCAACGGCCGCCTGTTCACGTTCTCGGCCGGCCTCGGGCTCGACGCGGACGTCGTGCGCCGGGTCGACGCGCGCCCGCGCCTGAAGGCGCGCTACGGCCCGTGGTGGTTCACCTACGCCGCGGTGACCACCTTCGCCGCGCGCTACCTCGTGCGCCCGCCGCAGCTCGAGCTGCGCGCCGGCGACGAGGGCGTTCCCGGGGTGACCGCGCTCGTCCAGAACGGCCACCCCTTCACCTACTTCAAGGATCGCCCCATCGACATCGCCGAGGGCGCCGAGTTGGACGGCGGCACGCTGAGCGCCGCGGTGCTCGAGCGCGCCAGCCCGGTGGACATGCCGACCGTCATCTGGCGCGTGTTCTCGCGCCGCGCGCGCGTGCTGCGCCACCGGCGCGTGACCGGCTTGAGCGGGCTGAGCGAGCTGTCCGTGCGCTCGGCCGACGAGCGGCCGATCGCGCTGCAGGTCGACGGCGACCACGTCGACGACGTCCTCGAGGCGCACTTCGGACTGCGCCGCCGGCACCTGACGGTCGTCTCGTAGAGGGCGCCAAGCGGGAGCGGGGGTCCCCGGCACCGCACCGTGCGGGCCGGCGGGACGCCGCTGCCGGGGTCGGCCGGCTGACGGCGCCCGCCCCCCGGGAACGGGGCGGACGCCGCCTGTCTCCGTAGGTCCCTACCGAAGCCGGAACGCTGTCCCGAAGGACGGCAGCCCGGACTGGCGCGGGAAGGAGATGCCGTAGCTGCGGCCGTGCCGCAGGCGGTTGAGCACCGCTCGCGGGATCCGCAGACGGAGGTCGGCGGTCCGCTGGCCGTTGTGGACCTGGGTCCCGGCCAGCGAGACTCGCCGACTCCACAGCGCTCGGCCGCTCCGCGCATCGCGCAGCCTCACCAGCAGCCTCCTGGCACTGGTGTTGCTGACGCCGATCCGCAGGCGCAGGCCATTGCGCCGTAGGCCTCTCAGGGTCACCCGGCCGCCCAGGACGCGCACCGTCGCCGTGGGAGCCGTGGTGGTCTGCCCGTCGTCGCCGGGCCCGCCGCCGTTCGACGGCCCGGGGTTGACGGTGATGGTCTGGGGGTCGAGCACGAGCGTGCGCCCGCCGTGGACGACGCTCACGGCGATCCGGTAGCCGCCGGGGGCGGCATAGGTGTGGCCGGCGTCGATCGTGAAGTTGCCGGCGTCGCCGGCGATGGTCCCGGCGCTGGGCGCCGTCCCGTCGCCCCAGTCGACCGTGGCCGCGAAGTCACCGCTGTGCGAGAAGCGGTTGTCGTCCTTGAGCTCGGCCACGAGCCCGCTGAACGCTGTGCCGGCGGTCGCGGTGAGCGGGTGCGCCTCGCCGCGGAAGTCGGCCTCACGGATGGTCGCCGTGCCGGGGATCGGCGTCGTCGAGCACGCCCCGCCGGCAGGGCAGATCGTCGCGCTGACGTCGTAGACGCCCGCCCGCTCGTAGGTGTGCGTGCCCCGCGCGGCATAGCTGCACTCGCCGGGGACGGCGCCCGGGTTGATCTTGATCGGCTTGTCGATCTCGAGCGCGCCCGTGGTCCCGTCGCCCCAGTCGACCTGGAGGGCGTAGTTGGCGACCGTGCAGCGCCCGGCGGCGTCGCCCGCGTCGTCGAAGTTGACGACGCGCTGGTTGTCGATCTCCTCGCCCTCGACGCCCGAGAACGGGATTGCGCTCTGGACCGTGACGACCGCGGACGCCGTGCCCGGCGCGAGCGCGAACACGGCGAGAGAAGCGGCCGCCGCCGCCAGCAGCCGCGTCCTCATACGACCGTCACCTCGGTGTTCATGTGGCCGAGGACCTCGTTGGAGACCCAGTGGTGGAAGGTGAAGTGGACCGGGTAGACGCCCGGCACGGTCGGCTTGAGCACGAGGCCGTAGCGCTCGGCCGGGGTGATCCGCTTGGGCGGCCAGTCGTTCCACGGGATCGACGTCGGCACCTCCGCGCCCGGCAGGCCGGTCAGGCTGATCTCGGTCCGCAGCGGCCGGCCGTCGGACTCGACGATCTCGATGAACTGGCCGAGCGCGCCGAAGTCGATCTCGACCGGGTGGTAGGTGCTCTGGATGATCCGGAGGTAGGCGGTCTCGCCCGCCGGCATGGTCAGGGCGACCGGCTGCTCGGCGTCGCCGATGATCGGCCGCTCGTCGGGGTGCTGCGGGTGCTTGCCGAGCAGGAAGTACTTCGGGTCGAAGCTGTTGAGCCCGGCGTCCTCGAGGCAGAAGCCGGCGAGGTGGTGCAGCGTGTGCCAGCGCGGGTCGATGGCGTACGGCACCCAGATCCGCTCGTGCTGGTAGCGCCACTCCTCCTTGGCGTCGGCGAACGGCAGCTTGCCCGGGCCCTTCGGCTCGGGCTCGAAGGGGTCGATGATCAGCCCGCCGAACAGCCCGA
Organism: Solirubrobacteraceae bacterium; assembly: GCA_036506755.1. Lineage (GTDB taxonomy): Bacteria > Actinomycetota > Thermoleophilia > Solirubrobacterales > Solirubrobacteraceae > DASXRF01. The sequence continues at coordinate 5,409 of DASXRF010000043.1, forward strand.
ACTGCACGTGCAGCGTCGTGTTGACGTGGCAGTGGTAGAAGTAGGTCCCGGCGTTGGCGAGGTGCGGGCGCCACTGGTAGATGTAGTGGCCGAGCACCTCGAAGGAGGTGTGACCGACGCCGTCGTTGTCCATGTCCGGCTCGATCCCGTGGTGGTGGATCGTGTGCCGGTTCTTGGCGGTCTGGAGGTCGACCTGCACGAGGTCGCCGGCCGTCACGCGGATCGGCGACGACGGGATCGTCTTGAGACCGTTCTCGTCCTCGAAGCCCCAGTGGCGGATCTCCACGCCGTCGGGCATGACGAGCTTGCCGCTGACGAAGACCTTGCGCTTGAACTTGCGCAGCTCACCGATGCCGAGGGGCATGCCGGGCGCCATGAGCGCCGGGTCGTTGCGCTTGGCCTCCCAGTCCGCCTCGTCGGTGACGAACCCGAACGTCTCGATCCGCCCGACCTGCGGCGGGAACATGAGCTCGAACTGCGACTCGTTGAGGACGCAGTTGAAGACGTTGTGCTGGTTCGGGAGCTTCAGCGTCCCCGTCACAGGGTTCTCGGCCATCGTCAGCCCTTTCCGTCGCCCTTGCCGCTGGAGCTCTTCTGGTCGCCGGAGCCGCCGCTCGAGCCGCTGCCGTTCGAGCCGCCGCTCTTGCCGTCGCCGCCACCGGGCCCGCTGTTGCCGGCGCGCTCGTCGATGGCCGCCTGGACCTGGTCGGCGGACACCGGCTGGCGGCCGTCGCGGCGCTCGTCGGCCAGGCGCTGGCGGACCTCCACGGCGGTCTGCTCGCTGTCGACGAGGTGCCAGTCGGTCAGCATCCCGAACGGGTAGGAGCCGCCGGCCGCCGTCTGCGACATCTCGGCGTGGCAGTGCATCGGGAAGTGCTGCTCCTTGACCTTCGGGTGGTTCTGGTTGAGCGGCGGGAACGCCTCGAACCCCGTGTGGGCGGGCAGGATCACCTCGATGCGCTGCAGCGGCTCGATGCGCTGGACGTCCTTCTCGAAGACCAGCCCCTCCCTCTCGGGGACCGCGTTGCGCATGACGATGAAGACGTGGTTGCCGTGCCAGTGCAGCGAGTGCGTCGCCACGCCGGTGTTGATGCAGCGGATCAGCACGCCGGCGAACGCCGCGCCCTCGACGTGCAGCGGGATCACCGGGATCGTGAGCTCCTCGTTGCGCGTGGCCTCCACGCCGGTCTCGCCGTTGATGAGGAAGTAGCGCGGCAGGACCTTCGTGAGGGGGTAGTCGATCTTGCTGGTGCGCCGCTGGACGCGCGCGAGCTCGCCGAGCACGGGGTCGACGTCCGAGAGGATCCAGGCGTGCTGGCTGCGCAGCTCGGTCCTGATCGGCAGGTTCGGGGCCTCCTGCCGGTAGGGCAGCAGCGCGCCGCTGCCGCCCGCCGGCATCACGATGAACGCCCCGTACATCCCGAGCAGGCGGTTGTTGCGGTCGGCGTCGCGGTAGATGTAGGACCCCGCCTCGTGCGGCGTGAAGTTGATCGTCGCGGTCTCGTGCGGCCCGATGGTCACCGGGTCGAAGAGCGGCGCGCTCGGCGCCTCCGTGTCGCCCTTGTCGATCACGAAGACGTGCTCGCGCGGCGTGCTGTTGGCGACGACGATCTGGACCTCGTCGCCTTCGAAGATCTCGCGGCCCTTCACGCCCGGGCCGGTGTTGCCGATCGGCGGGCCGGGGATCGACGGCACGTCCTTGACGGCGTCGGTGGCCCGGAAGCCGCGGAAGAAGACCGGCGTGCCGTCCTCCATGACGACGTCGCCCTCGGTGATGGTCAGCCGGAAGGGCACGGGCTGCGCCTTTGCCGCCGGGATGACGCGCGAGAGGCCCGCCACCGCCACCGAGCCGGCGGCGCCGATCTGGATGAAGCCGCGGCGCGTCGTCCCGCCGGCCCGTCGTGCCGGCCTGGCCGGAGGCGCGGCGTCGGCGGGCTGGGCGGGAGACGCGCCCACGTCGGCCGGATGGGCGGCGGCCGGCGCCGGCCGCCACGCCAGCGCGACCGCCGCCACCGGCACGGTCACCGCCAGGGCGAGCAGCAGGCCACGGCCGGGCGCGAGCGCGCCGGAGCCGTCGAGCGCGCCGGCGGCCAGGGCCCCGAGCGTCGTCGCGACCGCAGCGGCCAGCGCCACCAGCGCGGTCGCCTCGCGGCGCGCGGGGCGCGCGGCGAGGCGAGCGGCGAGTGGCGCTAGCAGCGCGGCGGCGGGTGCCCCGACGAGAACGACCAGGAGCCAGCGATTGAGCGATCCGTGCCCGCCGGCGTCAACGGCGACGAGCCACATCCCCGCCGCCGGCACGAGCGCCGCGGCGAGGAGCGCAGGGCGCGCGATCGTCTCCGTGATCCTGGTCCTCACGTGGTCGACCTCCTCCTCAGTTCGACCGTCTCAGCCGGCGAACCGGCGGCTGAAGTGGTGGTTGAGGACGTTGAGCGTCCCCAGGCCCCGGCTCGAGCCGAGCTCCACGAGGACGGGCGCGGCGCGCCCGGGGTCGTGGAACTTGAGCCGCGGCAGGCTGGCCGCGTCGGCGATCGAGTAGCGCAGCGTGAAGCGGTGCTGGCTGAGGGACGGCATCCGGCCGCCCTCGAGCCGTCCGACGTCGACGCCGCCGGTCGCGATGCGCGGCATCTCGAACATCCGCGGGGTGAAGCGCAGCGGTCGCTTGTCGAGGTTGGTCAGCGTGACGCCGACCTGGATCGGCAGCTGGCCCGGCGCGTCGGAAAGCCCCATCGGGTTGGGCGCCCCGACGAGCTTGACGACGTAGTCGACGGACATCGTCCCGAAGCTCGTCGTCACCCGCTGGTGCAGCTTGGCGATCCCCGGCGCGGCGGGGCCGCGGGTGGGCCCGCGGTCGGCGAGCGCCGCGACGCCGATCACCGCCCCGGCGAGCGCCCCGGCCCACACTGACAGCACCAGGCCCCGCGCGAGGAGTCGCTTGGCGGGGTTGCTGGGTGGGAGAGCTGTCGTGTGGGTGCTCATGGGGCGCTCGTGTGCCGGGCGGGGTGGGGATCGCGAACGTAAGCCGGGGCACTCAACAGCCGCTCAACAGCGCGCGATGTCCCGGGCGCCGGCGCCGGGCGCAGCCACAGCTCGCGCGGACGGTCCCCCGCGGCGCGCAGGAACGCATCGACGACCGCGGGCGAGAACTGGCTGCCGCGCCCGGCGAGCAGCTCGCCGACGGCGTCGTCGGGATCCATCGCGCAGCGGTACGGGCGGTTGGACGTCATCGCCGCCCACGCCTCGGCGACCGCGACGATCGCCGCGCCGAGCGGCACGTCGCCGCCGGCCAACCCGTCGGGGTAGCCCGCTCCGTCCCAGCGCTCGTGGTGATGGCGCACGATCGGCACCACCCGGCGCAGCGGCGACAGGCGGGCGAGGATCGCCGCCCCCTCGTCGGCGTGGAGCTTGACGTGCTCGTACTCCTCGGGGGTCAGGCGCCCCGGGTTGCCGAGCAGCGTCTCGGGCACCGCGATGTTGCCGATGTCGTGCAGCAGCGCGCCGTGGGCGAGGGCCTCCAGCGCGGTCGCGCCCAGCCCCAGCTCGCGGCCGATGGCGAGCGCGATGCGCTGGACGAGCAGCGACTGGCCGGCGCCGAGAGGGTCGCGCGCCTCGATCGTCGCGTTCAGGCTCTCGATCGCCTCCAGCGAGCGCCGCTCGAGCGTGTCGTAGGCCTCGGTCAGCGCCCGCGAGTGCTCCCGCAGCAGGCGCGTCTGGCGGCGCAGCTTGCGCGAGGCGCCGCGCACGAGAACGGCGAGGGCAACCCACAGCGCGGCGAAGACCGCGGCCGTGACCAGCCAGATCACCCGGCGTCCGCGCGCCACGTCGGCGAGCACGCTGCGGGCGTCGACGTAGACCTCGTAGGCCCCGATCGTGCGCCCGCGCGCGCGCACGGGCGCGTAGACCTCGAGCAGCCGCGTCGCGGGGTCGCGCGCCTCGACGAGCCGCTCGGCGCGATCGTGGTCCTCGGAACCAACGATCTCGTCGGTCGACCGGCCGTGGCGCAGGGCCGCCGCGAGCCCGGCGTCGACCGGATACCGCCGCCCGATGCGCGCCGGGGCGACGCTCGCCCAGGCGAGCGTGCCGTCCGGGGCCCAGACCTTCACGCTGACGATCTCCGGGGAGCGGTGGGCCAGCTCGCGCCGCACCGACGGCGGGACGCTTCCGTTGACCTCCACCGCGCCGCCGCGGGCGAGCCACGGCCGCAGGAGCCGGTCGACGTAGGTGGACGCCGTGCGCCGCGCGTCGCCGACGGTGTGCGCGCGCAGCGCGTCGGTCAGGACGACGCCGAGGACGACCGCCCCGCCGGCGAGGATGCCCGCGCTGACGACGAGGAACGCGACCAGCAGGCTGGGCCGGCGCTGCAGGCGGGACGGGATGCGGGCGAGGCGCTCCGGAACGGACATCGGCGGCGAGACGGGAGGGTGGGACTCCGGCGGCGACGCTATGCGGGGGCGCTCAGCGACCGCTCAACGCCGCGCGGTCCGCCACCGGACAACCGGACACCCGATCTCGCACGCGATGTGCGCGAAGTTGCCATTGCGCTGCGCGATCGCGCAGGAGCACCATTATCCCGTGCACGGACGCCCGGGATTCCGTCCGGCGGCGCGACCGCCGGGCGCAGTCCACTCCACCCTTCGCCGCATCCGCCGACCGGCCCTCGCGGGGCGGATCGCCGGCGCGCTCTCGCACGGGGTGCACGTCGTGCTCACCGCCGAGGCGGGGTTCGGCAAGACCGCCGCGCTCGAGGAGGCGCTCGCGCTGCTCGCCCGGCCCGCGTGGCGCGTGACCCCAAGCGAGGCGGAGGCGCAGCTCGAGCACCTTCTCGCCGTCCCGCCCGCCGACGACGTCGTGGTCGTCGTCGACGACGCCGAGCTGCTCGCGCACGATGCGATCCCTGTGCTGTTGCAGCGCGTGCTCGACGCGTCGGCCGGTCCTCCGCTGGCCATCGCCGGCCGCGTCGCGCTGGCCCTGCGGCTCGGGCGCCTGCGCGCCGCCGAGGCGGTCGTCGAGCTCGGGGCGGTCGACCTCGCGTTCGATGCCCGCGAGAGCGCCGACGTCCTGCGCAAGCGTCTGGGCCGCGAGCCGAGCGTTCGCCACCTCGAGCGCGTCATGGAGGAGACCGAGGGCTGGCCGCTCGGCGTCGCCCTCGCCGGCTCGATCGGCCCGGTGGGGCCGGTGCGCCTCGATCACCGCGACGCGCTGGCCTTCTTGCGCGAGGAGGTGCTCGACCGGCTGGAGCCGGCCCTGCGCGACGCGCTGCTCGACGCCGCCGTCCCCGACGAGCTCGATGCGCCGGTAGGCGAGGCGCTCGGCCTCGGGGCCGAGGGGCTCGCCACGCTGGCCGGGGCCGGTGTCTTCCTACGCCCGGCGCGGCCCGACGGCGCGGCCTACCGCTTCCACCCGCTGTTTCGCGCGCTGCTGCGCGAGCGCGCCGTCGCCGAGCGCCCGCGCGCGCGCCAGGCGAGCCTGCACGCGAGGGTCGCCGAGGCGCTCGCCGCGACCGGCCGGACGAACGGCGCCGTCGAGCACTGGCTCGAGGCGGGTGAGTGGCGCGCCGCGCTCGCCGCCGCCGGGGCGGCCGGCCCGGTCCTCGCACGCACGCCGCCGGAGGTCCTCGGCCGCTGGCGCGACCGCCTGCCCGCGGAGGCGCGCGACACGCCCGGCGCCCTGCTCCTCGAGGGTGCGCTGGCGGCCGCGCGCGGCCGGCCCGAGCGCGCGCTGGAGCCGCTCGCCGCCGTCGTCGAAGCCGCGCGGCCGGACGGCGACTCGGCGAGCGCCTCCCCGACCGCGCCGGCCGCGTCGCGCTCCGCCGCCGACGCACCCGGAGAGTGGACGGCGCGCGCGCTGCTCGCGGCTGCGTTGCTGGCGCTCGGGCACGGCGAGGCCGCCGTCGATCTCGCCGAGGGCTTTGACGGGCCGGGCGGCCGCGAGGCCGGCGTCGCCGCCCCGGCGACCGCGCTGACCGCGGCGCTCGCGCTGGCCGGCGAGGGTCGCGCCGCGGAGTCGCGCTCGCTCGCGGCCGCCGCGCTGCACCATCCCGCGGGCCGGGCGCTCACCGGGTTCGAGCACCTGCGCCAGGCGGAGTTCGACGTTCCCCGCGGCGAGCTCGATCGGGCGCTGGCGCGGCTGCAGGCCGCCGCGGCGGCGGTCGGCGCGGACGATCCGCTCGCCCAGCGCGCGGCGCTGCTTTCCGGCGCGGCCTGGATCCTCGACGAGGAGGGGCGCGACGACGACGCGCTCGCCGCGTGGGAGGACGCGGCGCTGGCCGCCGAGGCGGCCGGCGATCCGCTGGGCGCGGCGGGCGGACGGGCCGAGCGGGCACTGCTGCTCGCCCGCGCGGGCCGGCTCGCCAAGGCCGAGCTCGAGCTCGCCCGCGGCGAGCAGCCCGTCGCCGGCTGGCGCGGGGCGGCGCACGACGCCGCCACGGCCGCCGTCGCCGCGCTGCACGGCGATCCCGCCCGCGCCCTCGCGGCGGCCGAGCGGGCGGCGA
>DASXRF010000044.1:0-4704 GCA_036506755.1 Solirubrobacteraceae bacterium
TTGACGAGGGTGTCGTCGATGACCGCCGTGAGCCCGCCGTCGACGATCGACGAGTAGGCGTTCTCGATGATGTCGGTGGAGACGAGCGGCTCCTCGCTGTAGGAGAGGATGCCGCTCAGCGCGCCCGTGTCGGCGGCCGCGTTCAGCGCCCCGTTGACCTCGTCGACGCTCGTCGCGCGGTTGGCCTCGAACGTGAGGTCGACGACCGAGCCGGTGGGCACCGGCGCGCGCACCGCGAAGCCGTGCAGCTTGCCGTTGAGCTCGGGCAGGACGAGGCCGACGGCCTTGGCCGCGCCCGTGCTCGTCGGCACGAGGTTGATCGCCGCCGCCCGCGCGCGGCGCAGATCCTTGTGCGGGGCGTCCTGCAGGCGCTGATCGGCCGTGTAGGCGTGGATCGTCGTCATGAGCCCGTGCTTGATGCCGACCGCCTCGTGGACGGTCTTGGCCATCGGCGCCAGGCAGTTGGTCGTGCACGACGCGTTCGAGATGACGTGGTGGCTGCCCCGGTCGTACGCGTCGAAGTTGACCCCAAGCACGACCGTGATGTCCTCGCCCTTGGCGGGCGCCGAGATGACGACCTTCTTGGCGCCGGCGTCGAGGTGCTTGGCGGCGTTCTCGCGGTCGGTGAAGAAGCCGGTCGACTCGATGACGACGTCGACGCCGAGGTCGCCCCAGGGGAGGTTGGCGGGGTCGCGCTCGGCGAGGACCTTCACGCGGTGGCCGTCGACGACGATCGCGTCGCCCTCAGGCTCCACCGTCCCCTTGTACCGGCCGTAGGTCGAGTCGTACTTGAGCAGGTGGGCGAGGGTCTGCGGGTCGGTGATGTCGTTGACCGCGACCCACTCGATGTCCGCGCTCTTGGCCTGCGCGGCGCGGAAGACGTTGCGGCCGATCCGGCCGAAACCGTTGATTCCGACGCGTACGGGCATGGGTTTCAGTCCTTCTCTCAGATTCGGGTCAGGCGGCGGAGGACCCTAGCGGAGTCACGTCGATACCACTTCGACCCGCAGGCCGTCCGGATCGCGCAGATAGGCGGCATAGACGCGCGCTCCGTACTGCGGCCGCGGGCCGGGCGGGCCGTCGTCGGCGCCCCCGTTGGCCAGGCCGGCGGCATGCGCGGCGTCGACCGCGGGGCGGCCGGCCGCCCGCAGCGCGACGTGCCCGTAGCCGGGCGCCGGCGGCCGGCCGCGCGCGACGATCCACAGCAGCGGCTCCTCGCGGCCGTAGGCGACCGCTCCAGGGCCGTCGTGCAGGCGGCGCGCGCCGAGCGCGAAGAGGACCGCGTCGTAGAAGCGCGCCGAGCGCTCCAGGTTGCTGACCTCGAAGCCGACGTGGGCGATCATGCCGCGGCCGCGTAGAGCTCCGACTCGCCCGGCACGCCCTTGGGCGCCCGCAGCCCGGCCGCCGACGATCCCTCGGCCACGGCCAGCGCGCAGCGGATCGCCCGCGCCGGGCCGTCGAAGTCGGCCAGGAAGCCGTCGCCGAGCGTCTTGACCTCGCGCCCGCCGTGGAGCGCCAGCTGGCCGCGCACGAGCGCCCGGTGCCCGTCGAGCGCGCGCGACCACTCGCGGTCGCCCAGCCGCAGGATCAGCCGGCTGAACGACGCCAGCCGCCGCAACGCCGAGGCGACGTGCGGCGTGGCCCAGAGGTGCTCGATCGCGGCGATCCAGGACGTGAGGAAGAGCAGGTCGCGGGGACCGTCGCCGACCACCTGGTAGGCGAGGTGCACGCGGCCGTTGCGGGCGTAGCGGATGCGAGGGACGTCCATGGGCGCCCGAGTATCGCCGGTGCGAGCGTTCGAGCGGGCCGCGGCCTCCCCTCCGTAAAGGCCGCGGCCCGCCTGCGGCTCAGGGCCCCTTCGGGGCCTTGTCGACGTCGCGGTGCGCGACGTCGACGTGCAGGTCCTCGCGCCCCGCGAAGCGCCGCGAGAGCTCCTCGGCGATGCACACCGAGCGGTGCCGCCCGCCCGTGCAGCCGATCGCGACCGTGAGGTGCGCCTTGCCCTCGGAGACGTACTCGGGCAGGACGAACTCGAGCAGCGGGAGCACGTGCTCGTAGAACGCGTCGAGCTTGCCCTCGCGCCCGACGTAGTCGACCACCCGCTGGTCGTGGCCGGTGAGCAGCCGCAGGTGGTGCACGTAGTGCGGGTTGGGCAGGAAGCGGACGTCGAAGACGAGGTCGGCGTCGCGCGGCGGGCCGTGCTTGAAGCCGAACGACTGGAAGGTGACCGCCATGCGGCCGGTGATGTGGCGGGGCAGCAGCTCGTCGGCGATCCGCCGGCGCAGCCCGCGGGCGCTGAGCCCGGCGGTGTCGATGACCAGGTCGGCGGCCGCCTTGAGCGGCTCGAGCAGCGCGCGCTCGGCGGCGATCCCCGTCGGCACCGTTCCCGCCGGCGACAGCGGGTGACGGCGGCGCGTCTCCTTGTAGCGGGTCAGCAGCGTCCCCTCGTCGGCGTCGAGGAACAGCACGCGGTGCGCGATCCCGCTGTCCTCGAGCGCGTCGAGCACGTCGACGAGCGCGTCGAAGAGCTCGCCGCCGCGCACGTCGGAGACGACGGCCGCGCGCTCGACCTTGGACCCCGGGTGGGCCAGCAGCTCGACGAGCCCGCGGATCATCTCCGGCGGCAGGTTGTCGACGCAGAAGTAGCCGGCGTCCTCGAAGACCTGCATCGCCGTCGACTTGCCCGCACCCGAGAACCCGGTGATCACGACGAGGTCCTGCAGGCGCGGCTCGGACTGCGCCTCGCCCGGGAGGTCAGCGTCGGCGTCGGCGGGATGGATGGCCGCCATCTCGAGACCTATTGTGCCGCGCCCGCCGGTCGCGCTCGTTATCCGCTTGTTCTGTGCAGCGAGGCGTACAGCTCGCGGGCCACCTTCCCGGGCAGCCCGGGCACCGCCTCGAGCTCCGCGCGCGAGGCGCCGAGGAAGGCCTCCGGCGAGCCGAAGTGCTGCAGGATCGCGCGCTTGCGCGCCGGGCCGACCCCGGGCAGCTCGTCGAGCACCGACGAGGTCATCGCGCGGTCCCGCCGCGAGCGGTGGTGGGTGATCGCGAAGCGATGCGCCTCGTCGCGCACGCGCTGCAGCAGCTGCAGCTCGGACGTGTCGTGGGCCAGGCGCAGCGGCTCGCTCACGCCGGGCAGGAACACCTCCTCGATGCGCTTGGCCAGCGAGACGACGGTCACGCCCCGCTCGCGGAAGCCGCGCAGCGGCTCGAGGCCGGCGGCGAGCTGCCCGCGGCCGCCGTCGATGACGATGACGTTGGGCAGCGCGGCGAACGACGGGTCGTGCTGGGCGTCGTGCGGGGACAGGTCTGCCTGGCGCTCCCACTGCGCGAAGCGCCGGCCGAGCACCTCGGCCATCGCGGCGAAGTCGTCGGCGCGGCCCACGGGCAGCTCGCGGACGCGGAAGCGCCGGTAGTCGGACTTCTTTGGCGCGCCGCCCTCGAAGACGACCATCGACGCCACCTGCTCGGTGCCCATGAGGTGCGAGATGTCGAAGCACTCGATCCGCAGCGGCAGCGCGTCGAGCCCGAGGACCTGCTGCAGGCCCTCTAGCGCCTCGGCGCGCTGCTGGCGGCGGCGCTCGACCTTCAGGCGCTCCTGGTCGAGGGCGAGCTTGGCGTTGCGCTCGGCCAGGTCGAGGATCCGGCGCTTGTCGCCGCGCTCGGCCATCCGCAGCTCGACCGTGGAGCGGCGGCGCAACGACAGGGCCTCGGCCAGCTCGGGCCGCTCCCCCAGGTCGCGCTGGACGACGATCTGCGCGGGGATCGAGAGCGCGTCGGCGTAGTACTGCAGGACGAACTCCTCGATGACGTCGCCCAGCGGGCGCTCGCTCTCGTTGGCCAGGTAGAACGACTGGCGGTCGCTGAGCACGCCGTCGCGGATCTGGAAGACCTGGGCGTTGGCGTCGGTCCCGCTCACCGCGACGGCGACCGCGTCGAGGGTCCCGATCGCCGCGTTGGCCACGCGCTGGCGCTCGAGCAGGGCGCGGACCGCGTTGAGCCGGTTGCGCTCGAGCGCCGCCGTCTCGTACTCCTGGTTGTCGGCCGCCTCGCGCATCCGCGCCTCGAGGTCGCGCTCGATCTCGCGGTAGCGCCCCGAGAGGAACGCGACGACGCCCTCGATCGCCTCCATGTACTCCTCGCGCGTCACGTAGCCGACGCACGGCGCCCCGCAGCGCTTGATGTAGTAGTCCAGGCACGGCGAGCCCGAGCGGCGGCCCGGCTCGGGGCCCTGGCACGAGCGGAACTGGAAGATCTTGCTCAGCACGTCGATCGTGCCGCGCGTCTTCTTGGCGTTCGAGTACGGGCCGAAGTAGCGGCGGTCGCGCCGGTGGCGCTCGCGGGTGAAGTAGACCCGCGGGTACTCCTCGTCCATCGAGATCGCGATGAACGGATAGGACTTGTCGTCGCGCAGGCGGATGTTGAAGCGCGGCTGGTACTGCTTGATGAAGTTCTGCTCGGCCAGCAGCGCCTCGGCCTCGGTGTTGACCGTGACGAACTGGATGTCGTCGATGAGGTCGCGCATCTCGACGTCGCCGCGGACGACGGAGCTCGAGAAGTGGGACGCGACGCGCTTCTTGATCGACTTGGCCTTGCCGACGTAGATGACCTTGCCGCGCGTGTCGCGGAACAGGTAGACGCCGGGGCCGTCGGGGAGGTTGCGGCGCTGGTCGGCGAGGCGAGGCATCCTCTCCGAATCTAGGA
>DASXRF010000045.1:0-5526 GCA_036506755.1 Solirubrobacteraceae bacterium
GGACCTCGGTCGCGGGCTGGGCGGCCCGCAGGCGTTCGGCCTTCGGGAGGTCGAGGCAGAGAAGGTCGCAGGTGTCTGGGTCGCTCATCGGCCGATCCACCATACCGTGATTCGCACGGACGTTTGAATGTTTGCGGACGATCGCCGCGGCGGCGAGCAGCCCGGACGTGGGGACGATGCGCTCGACGCAGCGGGGCTGTCGGAGTGGTCGGCTCCCAAGCAGTGCCTTGACCGCGACAGCGGCGGATTCGGTATCAGGCGCTCGCCGCCGCCAGCGCCTCGGTCTGGGTGGCGTACTCCCGGATCTCGACGATCCGCTCGTCTTCGCCGAAGCTGTAGGTGCAGGCGTAGCTGATGTCGCCTGTGACGCCGCTCGCCTTGCCGGTTCCCCGGGCGAGCTGCGCGCAGACGAGGCGATCACCCACCTCGGTCGACTCCTCGATCCGCCACCACTCGAAGTCGAAGTCGTCGAGCCAGTCCTGCATGTAAGCGCGAACCCCCTCGTGGCCCCGATAGGTGCCGGCGTCTGGCGCGCTCTCGATGGCCGTCCACACGATCCCGGCGTCGACCAGCTCGAAGACCACGCGGAAGTCCCCTCGCAGCCAGCCCTCGTTGTAGAGGCGCAAGACGATGCTCTCTCGCCTCGACCTGCGGTCTTGGCTGTCGTGCGCGCGTTCCACGACCGGCTCAGGGCTGGTGTGCGACCGCGGCCGGCGCGGCGGACAGCGATCGCTCGCAGCGCTCGGCGTCGAGGCGGCGCCCGAGAGAGCGCCAGAGGTCACGGGCTTCGCGCAGAGCACCCGGGCCGCCGGGGCCGGCGATGCCGTCGGCCTCGCGGGCGGCGGCGCGGGCGACGGGGTAGGGCAGGCTGTCGGCCAGCGAGGCGGTTCGCTGCGCCGTCGCGGCGGCGGCCTGGGTGTCGCCGGCCAGCGCATGCGTCGCGGTCAGCGCGGCCGCGGTCTGGACCTGCTGGACGGCGAGGCCGGCGCGCTGGCAGAGGGCGTCGGCGCGCTCGAGCGTCGCGGTCGCGGCGGCGAGGTCGCTGCGGTCGCGCTGCACGAGCGCCTGGCCGTAGAGCGCCGCCCACGCGATCTCGCTCCAGCCGACGTCCTCGGCGCCGGTGGCGGCCGCCGCCAGTTCGGCTTCGGCGTCGGGAAGGCGGCCGTCGTGCCACATGACCCAACCGCGCAGCGCCTGGGGGAGGCAGAGCTTGGCGCTGAGCCCCTCCTGCTCGGCGAGCGCGGCGCACTCCTGCGCCGCCGCCGCAACGGCATCCCAGTCGCCGAGGACGACGGCAAGGCGAGCGAGCGCCGCCCGCAGCTCGATCTGGGCGGGCACGTCGCCGGTGCGCTCGGCCAGCGCGAGCGCCTCGCGGTAGCGCCGGCCTGCCTCCTCGTAGCTGGCCTCGGCGTGCTCGAGGTGGTGTGCGAGCTCGTGGAGCGCGCGGGCCGTCTCGGCGTCGTCGAGCTCGCGCGCGGCGGCCACGAACCGCTCGAGCGAGGCGCGAGCACGCGGGGCGTCGCCCATCCGCCCGAAGACGCGGCCGAAGATGCCGTGGGCGCGGCCGGCGGCGCGGGCCTCGCCGAGCTGCTCGGCGAGGCGCAGGGCCTTCTCGGCGGCGTAGATGGCGAGCATGTTCTCGCCGCGCTCCAGGTAGAGGGATGCGGCGTCGCCGTAGAGGCGCACGAGCTCGAGCGTGCGCGGCGCCTCCTTGAGCAGGTTGATGCCGGCCTGGTAGCGGGCGATCGCGCCCGTGCGGTCGCCCTTGTGCCAGAGCGCCCCGCCGGCCTTGCGGTGCAGGCGGGCTACGTCCTCAGGCGCGTCCACCACCGCGGCCGCGGCTTCCCACGCTTCCAGCGCCCGGTCGACGCGCCCGAGCCGCAGCGCGACGTCGCCGAGCTTCTCGTCGAGTGCGGCCGGCTCCGCGGCGAGCGGGCGCGCCGCCTCGTAATGCCCGAGGGCCTCGGCGTTGGAGAACAGCGCGGCGGCCGCATCTCCGGCCGCCTCGCGCAGCACGAGTGCCCGCGCCCGGACCGGTGCGAGCTCGGCGTCCGGGAGACGCGCCTCCTCGCCCAGCACGACGGCGCGGCCGAAGTGCTCGGCGAGCAGCGGCGTCAGCTCGCCGGCGCGCTCGCCCGCGCGTTCCTCGAGGAAGGCGGCGACCTCGACGTGCTTGCGCGCTCGCACCGCCTTCGGGAGCCGCGCGTAGGCGACGTCGCGGATGAGGACATGCTTGAAGGCGAGCTCGGGCTCGTCGTCGCGGCCGCGCTCGGCGACGATCAGCTCGCGCGCTTCGAGCTCGGCCAGCGCGCCGTCGAGGTCGCCGCCCTCGGCGCGGGCGATGGGCTCGAGCGCCGCGCGCCAGAACGTCCGGCCGATCACGGCCGCGTGCTGGGCGACGCGGCGCTCGAACGGGGCGAGCGCGTCGAGGCGCGCGGCGAGCAGGGCGTGGACGGTCTCGGGCAGCTCGGACGCGTCGTCGGTGCCCTCCTCGAGCAGCCGCTGGACGAGCTCCTCGGCGAACAGCGGGTTCCCGCCCGAGCGCGCCGCGACCGCCGGGGCGAGCTCGGCCTGGGCGCCGGTCGCCAACAGGGCGCCGACCAGGGCCTGCGCCTCGTCGTCGCGCAGCGGCTGCAGACGCACCATCGAGGCGGCGCCGGTGCCGGCGCCCCATGTGGGCCGGCTGCCGAGCAGCTGGTCGCGCGCCAGGCAGAGCACCACGACGGGCGCCCGCACCCACTGCGCGAGGTGCTCGATGAGGTCCAGCAGGCCGGCATCGGCCCAGTGGATGTCCTCGAAGGCGAGGACGAGCGCGCGTTCGCGCCCCATCGCCTGGACGCACGAGCGCAGCGCCGCGAATGCCGCCTCGCGCGTCGCTTCGGCATCCTCGGCGCCGTCGGCAACCGAGCCGATCCCGAGCATCCGTCCGACGAGCTCGACCTTGCGCGTCCGCGCCTCCTCGGAGTCGCCGGTCGCGGCGGCGAGCAGCGCGTCGAGCCGGCCGTGGAGCTTCGCGCGGGCGGTTTCGGGCGGGTCGTCGTCGACGATCGCGCATTCGGCCCGCACCACCTCGCCGAGCGCCCAGTAGACGACGCCGGCGCCGTAGGGCAGGCAGCGGCCGTGCCGGATCTTCGGTGGCGCGTCGCGCTCAGCCAGCGTGCGCTCGAACTCGAGCAGGAGCCGCGACTTGCCGACGCCCGGCTCCCCGACGACGGTCACGAGGTGCGCTCGCTCCTCGTGCTCGACGCGTGCGAGCAGCGCGTCGAGGAGGACGAGCTCGTCCGCGCGCCCGATGAAGGGCGTCGCGTCGCCCGCGCCGGTGCGGCCGCCGTGGCCCGCCGGCTGCCTGGCCAGCATCTCGACGGCCTCCCAGGCGCGCACTGGCTCGGATTTGCCCTTCAGGGTGAGCGGCGGCAGCTCCCGGTAGCCGATGGCGTGCCGTGTCGCGCGCATCGTCGCCTCGCCCACCGTCACCTCGCCCGGCCGCCCGGCCGACTGCAGCCGCGCCGCGACGTTGGCCGCGTCGCCCGACACGGTGTACGAGCCGCCGACGCGCCCGGCGAGCACCTCGCCGGTGTTCACGCCGACGCGTAGTTGCAGGCGCACGCCGTAGCTCTCGCCGAGCTCGGCATCGAGCTGCTTCATCGCCGTCTGCATTGCCAGGCCGGCGCGAACCGCGCGCTCCGGGTCGTCCTCGTGGGCGACCGGCGCGCCGAACAGCGCCATCACGTTGTCGCCGATGTACTTGTCGATCACCCCTCCGTGGCCGGCGACCTCCTCGGCGAGCCGCCGCAGCACGCGGTTGGACAGCTCGCGGACGTTCTCCGGGTCCATGCGCTCGGCCATCGCCGTGTAGCCGACGAGATCGGCGAAGAGAATCGTCACCCGGCGGCGCTCCTCGGGCAGATCCGGCGCCTCCGCGGCGGCCGGGACGGGCTCGCGAGGCGGTGCGATCGCCGCCCCGCACGCGATGCAGAAGCGCGCTCCCGGCACCGCCTTGGCGCCGCACTGCGGACACATCGCCTCCAGCCGAGTGCCGCACGCCATGCAGAAGCGCGCCTCGGAGGGGTTCTCGGTCGCGCATGCGGCGCAGCGCACGATCGGAGTCTCGCCTCCGCGCGACGCGCGTGCAACGGCTACGCCCGAGGCGGTTCCGCGAGCGCGGTCAGCACCTCGTCCTCGGTGGAGAAGACGTGCTGGCGCGTGATCAGCCCCCGCTCGACGAGGTAGACGTACCCCTGCTGCTGCCGCGTTCGGCGAGATACTGCCTGCGCGAGATGCGCAACGTCGTCGTCACGCCGGTCCGGTACGGCGGACCGAGACGCTCGCGGAACCTCGAGGAGCGCGTCATGGTCCGCTTCCCGGGCGCCTGGCGGGCGCTCGCCGCGCTTGGTCTGCGTCTGCTCAGCCCTCGCTCGCGGCTGAGGCGAGTTTCGCTGCGCCGACAGGTCGTCTCCGGCTGGGATGCGGTCTCTCGTCGAGACTTCGAGCTCATGCTGGTCCGCTACGCGCGCGACGTCGAGGTCGAGACCGATCCCGATTCGAGGAGCGACGGAGACAAGCGTTCGTGTGCGACGGGCCGCAGCGCCCTTGGTCGCAGCTCTGGCCGGCGTTGCGCCACCTCGGCTGACGCTCTAGCGCCGTGGACTGACGGCCGGTATTCGGTTGGGCCCACGGGGTAGCCACTCACCCATGACGACGTTGCTGCAGAAGCTCAAGCGCGCCTGGCGGAAGGAGTCGCGTCGCGACCGGGCGCCACGGCGCCGTGACCCGCCTTATGCGGGCCGCTCGACCGCCAAGGAGATCGAGGAGGCGCCGCCCGGCCGGGCGCAGGAGCTCGCCGGGCACGCCACCGAGCGCGTCGAAACCTGACGAGCCGTCGATCGCCTTTCGGCGCGCCGGGCTAGCGGTCGCGCCCGAGGATCTCGTCGACGCTCGGCTGTTCCTTGACGACGTGATCGACGGACGCCGCGTGCTCGACGACTTCATCCTTTGACGGCACGGCTCCAAGCACCTCTTCCGACGGCGGGCTCTCGACGTCGGGCAGCGTCGGCGGCCGTGGAACGTCCTGCGGCTCTGGCACATCAGCGGAATCGCTCACGGCTACGTGCTACCCGGTGATCGAGGTCGTCGACGTCGATCGGGCAAGCCGCTCGGAGCGGTGATCGCGCCACATTCTGGTGAAGGTTGGCGGGCCGCCGAGTTCCCCGGAGGGTTTGATCGAACCATCCCTGTGGTCGTTGATCGGGCGGCGGCACCCGAGCAGGATGCGGTCCATGGAAGGACAGAACGACCGCCTTTCCTTCGAAGAGACGCAGCACTTCGCCCGCTGGATACGGGTGACCGTGCTGCTGCCCGTCGCTGTCCTCGGCTGCCTGAGCCTTGCTCTGGTGATCGACTGCTCGACCCGCACCGCCTTGGTGCCGGGCGGGCTGGCCTTGGTGTTTCTCGTCCTTGCGGTGCCCAACTTCGTCATGAAGCTCGTCACCAAGCTGGATGCGCGGCATCTGCATCTCCGTCTCGATC
>DASXRF010000046.1:0-11165 GCA_036506755.1 Solirubrobacteraceae bacterium
GCAGGCCCGCCCGCGTCATCGCCGCGCGGAACAGCTCGCGGTCCTCCGCGGTGGCGATCGCCTCGTAGTCGGCGCCGATCAGCTCGACGCCGTGGCGCTCGAGTGTGCCGTCCTCGTGGAGCGAGCGGGCGAGGTTCAGGGCGGTCTGGCCGCCGAGCGTGGGCAGCAGCGCGTCGGGGCGCTCCTTGGCGATGACCTGCGCGACGGGCCCGGGCAGCAGCGGCTCGACGTAGGTCGCCGTGGCGAACTCCGGGTCGGTCATGATCGTCGCCGGGTTGGAGTTGACGAGCACGACCTCGTAGCCCTCGTCGAGCAGGACCTTGCACGCCTGCACGCCCGAGTAGTCGAACTCGGCCGCCTGCCCGATGACGATCGGCCCCGAGCCGAGGATGAGGATCTTCTCGAGGTCGTTGCGTCTAGGCATGGGCGCCGATCTGCTCGAGAAAGCGGTCGAAGAGGTAGAGGCTGTCGTGCGGGCCGGGCGCGGCCTCGGGGTGGTACTGCACGGTCGCCCCCGGGACGTCGAGCAGCGTCAGGCCCTCGACGGTTCGGTCGTAGAGATTGAGGTGCGACAGCTGCGCGGCGCCGAAGTCGGTCTCCCACCGCACGGGCTGGTCGGTGTCGATCGTCCGCTCGCGGGTCGGGCCGAGCACCGCGAAGCCGTGGTTCTGGGAGGTGATCTCGACGCGGCCGGTCGCGAGGTCCTTCACCGGGTGGTTGGCGCCTCGGTGGCCGAAGGGCAGCTTGAACGTCTCCAGCCCGACCGCGCGGCACAGGAGCTGGTGGCCCAGGCAGATGCCGAACGTCGGCCGCTTGCCGACCAGCTCGCGCAGTGTGGCGACGATGTGGTCCAGCGCGGCCGGGTCGCCGGGGCCGTTGGCCAGGAAGATCGCGTCGGGATCGCGGGCGAGCAGGTCCGCGGCGGACGTGCTGCAGGGGTGCAGCTCGAGGCGCACGCCGCGGGCGAGCAGGTTGCGCACGATCGAGCCCTTGATGCCGGTATCGATCGCCACCACGCGCGGTCCGTCGTGGTCCTGGCCGAGCAGGACCGGCTCGCTCGGCGTGACCTCGCGCGCCAGGTCCAGGCCGGTCATCGGCTCCTCGGCGTGGACGTGCTCGCGCGCCTGCGCCTCGGGCGTCGCGGCCGGGAAGATGCCGCCGCGCATCGCGCCGGCGTCGCGGATGTGGCGCACGAGCGCGCGGGTGTCGACGCCCGTGATGCCCGGGATCCCGCAGTCGCGCAGCCAGTCCAGCCAGCCGCCCTCGGCGCTCGGCGCGTCCTCGCGGTTGACCGCCGCGCGCATGATCACCCCGCGGGCGTGGATGGCGTCGGACTCCATCGCCTCGGCGCTCACGCCGTAGTTGCCGATGTGCGGGTAGGTGAAGGTGATGATCTGGCGGCGGTAGCTGGGGTCGGTGACCGACTCCTGGTAGCCCGACATCGCCGTGTTGAAGACGACCTCGCCGGTGACCGCCCCCGGCGCGCCGCACGCGTCGCCGTCGAAGCGCGTGCCGTCCTCGAGGAGCACGTAGGCGCTCATGCGGCGCGTCCGCCGAAGAGGCGTTGGTCGGGAGACCGGGCGATCATGCGGCGGATAGCGCAAACGCGCGCTCGCGGTAGGCGACCGCGCCGGCGGCCACGGTGAGCAGGACGCGGCCGGTCAGCGTGCGGCCCGCGAAGCAGGAGTTGTCCGACCGGCTTTCGTAGCCGTGCTCGCCGACGGTCCAGCGGGCGCGCAGGTCGACGAGCGCCAGGTTGGCCGGCTCGCCGGGGGCGATGCGCGGGACGGGCAGGCCCATGACCTCGGCCCCCGCGGTCATGCGCTCGACGAGCAGGGCGAGCGGCAGGACGCCGGGCAGGACGAGCTCGGTGTGCAGCGCGGCGAACGCGGTCTCCAGCCCGGTCGTGCCGAACGGCGCCTCCTCGAAGGGCACCTCCTTCTCGTCGCGCGCGTGGGGGGCGTGGTCGGTGGCCACGCAGTCGATCGTCCCGTCGCGCAGGCCGTCGATCAGTGCGCGGCGGTCGGTCTCGGCGCGCAGCGGCGGGTTCATCTTCATGCGCGTGTCGAGGTCGAGGACCGCCCGGTCGGTCAGCGTCAGGTGGTGCGGGCAGACCTCGGCGCTCACGCGCGCGCCCGCCGCCTTGGCCGCCGCCACGGCGTCGACGGACTCGCGGGCGCTGAGGTGCTGGAAGTGCACGCGCGCGCCCTCGGCGAGCGCGAGCGCGGCGTCGCGCGCGACCATCGTCGCCTCGCTGAGCGACGGGATGCCCGACACGCCGAGCCGCGCGCTGGCCTCCCCCTCGTGCATCGCGCCGCCGGCCGACAGGGTCGGGTCCTCCTCGTGCAGCGCCAGCACGCCGCCGCACAGCTGCTGGTAGCGCAGCGCCCGGCGCAGGATGCCGGCGCTCACCACCGGCCGCCCGTCGTCGGTGAAGCCGAGCGCGCCCTCGTCGCGCAGCTCGGCCATCTCGGTCAGCGTCTCGCCGGCCAGGCCGCGCGTGATCGCGGGCAGGAAGCCGACGGGGACGCGCGCCTCGCGCTGGGCCTGCTCGCGCAGCGAGCGCAGCAGGGCGGCGTCGTCGAGGACCGGGTCGGTGTTGGGCATCGCGACGATGGCGCAAAAGCCGCCCGCGGCGGCGGCCCGCGTGCCGGTCTCGAGGTCCTCCTTGTGCTCCTGGCCGGGGGTGCGCAGGTGCACGTGCGGATCGACGAAGGCCGGCGTCAGCGTCCGCCGCGCGCCGTCGAGGACCTCGGCGCCCTCGTCCGCCCGCACCGAGCCGGGTGCGCCGATCTCGGCCACGAGGCCGCGGCGGACCAGGACGTCGGCGGGCTCGTCCAGGCCGCTGCGCGGATCGACGACGTGAGCCCCGCGGACGAGCAGGTCGGCAGGCGGCGTGGGGATCGAGACGAGCGTGGACCTCATGCCAGCTGCGGCGTCGGGGTGGGCGCGGGCGCCGGCGCGCGAACGCCGGCGAGCAGCTCGTAGAGCACCGCCATGCGCACCACCACGCCGGCCTCGACCTGCGCGGTGATGACCGCCTGGGGCGAGTCGACGACGTCGCCGCTGAGCTCCACCCCCCGGTTCACCGGCCCCGGGTGCATGAGGATCTGGCGCGGGTGCAGCCGCCGGCCGTTGACCTGGTAGCGGGCGACGTACTCGCGCAGCGACGGCACGTAGTTGGCCCGCATGCGCTCGTGCTGCATGCGCAGCGCGTAGACGACGTCGGCCTGGCGCAGGTCGTCGAGCGTGAAGCGCACGTCGCAGCCGAGCGCCTCGATCCCGGGCGGGATCAGGGTCGGCGGCCCGCAGACGGTCACGTGCGCCCCGAGCTTCGCGAAGGCGAGGATGTTCGAGCGCGCCACGCGGGAGTGCTCGACGTCGCCGACGATCCAGATCCGCCGGCCCTCGA
Source organism: Solirubrobacteraceae bacterium (assembly GCA_036506755.1). Taxonomy (GTDB): domain Bacteria; phylum Actinomycetota; class Thermoleophilia; order Solirubrobacterales; family Solirubrobacteraceae; genus DASXRF01. Next base: position 3,413 of record DASXRF010000046.1, read on the forward strand.
GCGAGCCCAGCCGGCGGGTGAGCGTGAAGACGTCCAGCAGCGCCTGGGTGGGGTGTTCGTGCTTGCCGTCGCCGGCGTTGACGACCGCGGCGGGAGTCCAGCGCGCGACGAGCGCCGCGGCGCCGGCGTGCGGGTGGCGGATGACGATCGCCGCCGGGTCGTAGGCCGACAGGGTCTGGACGGTGTCCTTGAGCGACTCGCCCTTCTCGACGCTCGAGCCGGAGCTGACGACGTTGGTGACGTCGGCGCTCAGCGTCCGGGCCGCGATCTCGAAGCTCGAGCGCGTCCGCGTCGACGCCTCGTAGAAGAGGTTGATCACGCGCCGGCCGCGCAGGGTCGGCACCTTCTTGATCTCGCGCCCGGAGACCTCGGCGAAGCTCGCCGCGCGGGCGAGGATGCGCTCGATCCCGTCGCGGTCGAGGTCGGCGATGGAGAGCAGGTGGCGCATCTAGGCGTCGAACACCCCTTCCGAGCTTCGGTGGACAGAACCGTTCGACGGGGTGTTCGCGACCTCCGCGCGATCGGTGATGGTGACCTCGTCGACGCCGTCGAGCTCGTCCACGCGCACGTTGACGCGCTCGCTGCGGGCGGTCGGGAGGTTCTTGCCGACGTAGTCGGGGCGGATCGGCAGCTCGCGGTGGCCGCGATCGGCGAGGACGGCGAGCTGGACACGCGCGGGGCGCCCGTAGCCGAACAGCGCCTCGATCGCGGCGCGGACGGTGCGCCCGGTGTAGAGCACGTCGTCGACGACCACGACCGTGCGCTCGTCGACCGGGAAGTCGACGTGCGAGGCGTGCACGACGGGCTGCTCGGGCCGGCTGGCCAGGTCGTCGCGGTAGAAGGAGATGTCGAGGTCGCCCAGCGGCACCTCGGCGTCGAGCAGGTCGGCGACGAGTCGCCTCAGCCGCGCGCCGAGGATCGCCCCGCGGCGATGGATCCCGACGATCGCGAGCCGCTCCGGCTCGGCGTTCTTCTCCACGACCTCGTGCGCGATGCGCACCAGCGTGCGACGGATGTCGTCGCGGTCGAGGACGACCTTCTCGGGCTGGTCCATACCGTCCTTCCTGGCCTCACGGGACCGGGTTAAAGGAACGTGCGCTGTCGGAAGGCAACGTAGCACCACGTCCGGCGGAGTGATTCCGCCCGACATCGGCCCAGCGGATCAGCTCGGGCTCACCCTTCTCCGGGAACGGGACCTCGATCGCGTCGAAGTCGCGCGGCACCTCGGTCGCGGCGAACACGGCGCGCGCCTCGTCGCGGATCTCGCCGCCGCCGTAGCGCGTCGACAGGTGGGTCAGCGCGAGCAGACGAACCTCGGCGTCGCGGGCTAGTGCGGCCGCCTCGCGCGCCGTCGAGTGGCCGGTCTCGCGGGCGCGCTGGGCCTCCTCCTCGGCGAAGGTCGCCTCGTGGACGAGCACGTCGGCCTGGTGGGCCGCCACGGCGAGCAGCGGCGACGGGCGGGTGTCGCCCGAGATGACGACCTTGCGCCCCGACCGCTCGGGCCCCATGACCTGCTCGGGGCGCACGCCGGCCACGGTCTCGCCGCGCTGCAAGCGGCCGAAGTCGGGACCCGGCGTGACGCCCAGCCGCTCGGCGAGCTCGGCGTCGAAGCGTCCGGGCCGGGCGTTCTCGACGAGCGCATAGGAGAACGCCGGCCCGCGGTGCGCTGCGTTGATCGCGTGCACGCGGTAGCCGTCGCGCTCGACGGCGTCGCCCGGCTCGAGCTCGACGATGCGCAGCTCGTAGCGCAGCCGCCCGTAGACGATGCGCATCACCTGCATGACCTCGCGCAGCGGCGCGGGGCCGTGGACGGTGAGCGGCAGCTCGCGGTCGCGCAGGTCGAAGGTCTTGAGCATCCCCGGCAGGCCGAGCCAGTGGTCGACGTGCAGATGGGTGATGAAGACGTCGGTGATGTCGCTCAGGCCGATCGAGCGCACGAGCTGGCGCTGCGTTCCCTCGCCGCAGTCGAACAGCACGCGGTCGCCGCCGCGGCGGACCAGCAGCGCGGGCAGCCCGCGCCGCGCGGTGGGAGCCGAGCCGGCCGTGCCGGCGAAGAACAGCGAGAGGTCCATCGCCGCCCGAGCGTAGTTGCCGTAGTCTGGACCGTCCCGCGCCCTTAGCTCAGTGGATAGAGCGTCGGCCTCCGGAGCCGAAGGTCGCAGGTTCGAATCCTGCAGGGCGCGCTCGCGGCACGGTGCAGGGGTGGTGCTCTCCATCCCAGTGGGTGTGTCGCCGCGGCGCGTGCGGGCCGACGCTGGTGCTCGGTGTGGCGAATGAACGCCACACCGGACATCCGCCAGGAGCCTCACATGTTCTCTTCGCTGACCGCCACGTCGCGTCGTCTTGGTCTGGGGGCGGGCGCGCTGCTCGCCGCGGGCGCCCTCGCCCTCCCCGCCGCCGCGCCCGCGTCGCCCGTCCCGCCGGAGCTGTGCCCGGCGTGCGCCCCGAACGCGCCGCGCCTCCCAGTGGGCGTGGTCATCAAGCCCGACCTCACGCTGGGCGACCTGATGAAGCCCAAGCAGCCGGTGCTCGTCCCGCCGGAACTGTGCCCCGCGTGCCCCGAGAACGCGCCGAACCAGCCCGAGCCGCCCGCGCCCGCTCAGCAGACGCCGCCGGCGCCTCCTCAGCAGACGCCGCCCGCGGCGCCCGAGCAGACCCCGCCCGGGCCGCCCCGCCACCGCGACGACGACGACGACCGCCGGGACGACGACGACCGGTTCGAGGACGACTGAGACGCCCGCCGTGCCCGCGGCGCGCGGCGACCGGAAAGGCAGGCACTCCCCCTGCCGGTGAGGAACTTCCCCTGGAGCGGGAGTGGCGAGCCAAAGAGGCTCGCACCATGGCTCACCGACTCTGCCGGTGTGCTGCCCTCGCCGCCACGGTGGCGGTGGTCGCGCCTGGAGCGGCCACCGCCAAGAGGGTTCCGGCCTCGAAGTTTCCCTACGCCACGACGTCGAGCCCGATCACGATCTCGCTCGACGGCCGCCTGGTGTGGGTCGTCAACCCCAAGGCCGACACCGTGTCGGTGATCTGGCCGGGAAGCGATCGCGTCGTCGGGACCGTCAAGGTCGGCGACGAGCCGCAGGCGGTCGCGGTCGATCCGGCCAACCGCTACGCGTTCGTGGCCAACGCCGCGGCGAGCACGGTCAGCGTCGTGCGCATCACCGACCCGCGCCCCAACCACTTCCGCGCGCGCCTGCAGCGCACGCTCACCACGGGGGCCGAGCCGTGGAACATCGTCGCCTCGCCGGACGGCCGGCGCGTCTTCGTCGCCAACTCCGCCCAGGACACCATCACGGTGATCGACGCCACGCGGCCGCGCATCATCGGCTCGGTCGACATCGCCAACAGCGTGTGCAACGACCCCGACCGGCTGCGCCACTTCCAGCCGCGCGGGCTGGCGGTGGCGAGCAACAGCCGTCATCTCTACGTGACGAGCTTCTTCGCCTTCGCGCGCAACGGCGGGCGCCAGGGCGACGACAACGGCCGTGAGGGGGTCGTCTGCCGGCTGGACGTCAACACGAAGTCGTCGCGCATCCGCGACTACCGCGCAGCGGCGCGCATCGCGGTCGGCCCGCGCGTGACCGGGTTCACCATCGACTCCAACGGCGACGGCCAGCCCGACCCGACGTCGGCATTCCCCAACCAGCTGCAGAGCATCGTCATCCGCGGCAACACGGCCTACCTGCCGAACGTCGCCGCCTCCCCCACCGGCCCGCTGAAGTTCAACGTCGACACGCAGGCGTTCGTCAACACGATCGACGGCGTGCGCGGCCGCAGCCAGGTCGACTCCAGCTCGGCGCGCTTCCTCAACCTCCATCTCGGCGCCCGCGACCCCGAGCCGGGCAAGAAGAAGCTGTTCTTCGCCAACCCGTGGGCGATCGCGTTCACCACGCAGAAGGGCGCGGGGACCGCCTACGTCGTCTCCGCCGCCAGCAGCCTGTTGGTCAAGGTCAACGTGGCGGGGAACGGCACGCTGAGCAACACGGTCGACGCGGACACGACCCGCTACGTCGACCTCGCCGACCCGGCCAACGCTGCCACCGCCGGCGCGAACGCGGCCAAGAAGCCCCAGGGCATCGCGATCAACCCGACCGGCCGGCGGGCGTACGTCGTCAACGAGCTGTCGCGGACGGTGTCGGTCGTCGACCTGCGCAACGACCGCGTGATCCGCGTCGTGCGCACCGCCCCGGCGCCGGCCGCCGGCTCGCAGGAGGAGCTCGTTGCCGTGGGCGCCGACATGTTCTTCTCGTCGCGCGGGCTGTTCAACAAGACGGACGCCTCGCAGACCACCGCCACCAGCGAGCGGCTCTCGCAGGACGGGTGGCAGTCGTGCTCGAGCTGTCACTTCGAGGGGCTCACCGACAGCGTCGTCTGGCAGTTCAACGCGGGCCCGCGCAAGTCCGTCCCGCTCAACGCGACGTTCAACCCCGCCAACCGCAGCCAGCAGCGCGTCCTCAACTACTCGGCGATCTTCGACGAGGTCGACGACTTCGAGGCCAACATCCGCAACATCTCCGGCCCGGGTCCGCTCGCCCAGCCCCAGGACTGCCAGTTCCCGCCGCCCGCGCAGAGCACGCTCGACCCCAACCATGGCCTGCTCGTCGCCGACAACGGGCTCGGCAACATCGCCCCGTGCGTGCTCAACTCGTTCGCCAAGCCGAACGCCGACCGCCCGCAGCTGACGGTCACCCCCGCCGGCAGCAACCGGACGGTGCCCGCGCTGGCGGCGCTGCGCGAGTGGGTGCGCTTCGCGGTCCGCACGCCGAACTCGCCGCTGAACGCCGGCGACGTGGCGAACGGGCGCGCGCTCTTCAGCCAGGCCGGGTGCGCGACCTGCCACGGCGGCCAGACGTTCACGCTGAGCCTCAAGGACTTCCAGTCCCCGCCGGCCGCCGGCGAGATCGCGACCGAGACCACGCCGCCGGCCAAGACGGGCAACCCCGTCGCCATCCAGTTCCTGCCGCGCTTCCTGCGCGACATCAACTCGTGGAACCTCGGCGTGCCCGGCAAGGGCAACGACATCGGCAAGGACATCGGCGCCGACGAGAAGGCGGCGGCGGCCGTGGTCAACAACGCGTCGCAGCCGCCGCAGGATGCGCTGGGGCTCGACTTCAACGGCGACGGGAAGGGCAACGGATTCAACGTGCCCTCCCTGCTCGGCATCTGGGCGCTGCCGCCCTACTACCACAACGGCGCCTGCGAGACGCTCGCCTGCGTCGTGTCCGACGTCAGGCACCGCACGGCCAACGGGACGCTGCCCGACCGGCTGGCGGACGGCAACGCGCAGGCGCAGGTCGTCGCGTTCCTGCGGTCGATCGCCGCGGGCACCGCGCCGGCGCGCTGATACCGCGCCCCCCGGGTATTACACGGCGGTGCGCACGCTCGACGCGATCTGGGCGGTCATCTCGGTCATCGGCGCGCTCGCCGGGATCGGGATCATCGGCTACCTGCAGGCCAAGGGCCCGCGCGAGCACGAGGCCGAGGACGCCGCGCGCGAGCACTTCGACCGCACGGGGCGCTGGCCGGACGACAGCGACGGCAGCTAGCGGGCCCAGCTCGTCGGGGTCCCGAGCACGGCCGCCGGCGACATCCCGGCCAGGCGCTCGGTGATGGGCGCCGCGGCGGGCGCCGCGGGCTCGTCGGCCGCGAGGAAGTCCAGCCGGCCGCCGCAGCGCGCGCAGGCGCCGATCACGCGCAGGCCATGCGCCGCGGTGGCGCCGTACCAGGCGAAGTCGCAGTCCTCACAGCGGACGCGGGGAGACGAACGCATGCGGGGACGGTACCCGTCCGGGCCGCGTTTCCCTACCGGACATTCGTCGAGTCGGCCGCCGCGGCCCGTATCGCCCCCGCCAGCTCCTCGAACGCCGTCGACTTCCGCACGTGGCCGACCGCGAGCTCGCGCAGGTCGGGCGCGACGCGCTCGGGCGGGTGGCCGGAGAGGATCAGCACGCGGGCGCCCGGCGCGGCGGCGGCCAGCGCCGCGCCGTAGTCCTCGTCCGGCAGCCCCACGACCATGTCGAGCAGGACGACGTCGGGCTGCGTCCGCGCCACGCCCTCGAGCGCGTCGCCATGGCTCGCGGCCTCCCCCACCAGCTCGATGTCGGGCTCGGTCTCCAGCATCGCCCGGACGAGCCGGCGGTAGGCGATCGAGTCGTCGCAGTGGAAGACCCGGATCATCTCGCGAGCGTACCGCCGAGCGCCTTCAGCGCCCGGGCGGGAACGCCCCCGATGAGCCACCCCGCCGGGTGCTCTCCGCCCGCGACCACGGCGCCGGCGGCGACCACGGCGTTGGGCCCGATCTCGGTCCCGCGCAGGATGACCGCGTTGGCGCCGACGAGGACGTTGCTCGCCACGCGCACCGGGGCCACGCGCAGCGGCTGGCGCAGGTAGAAGGCGTCGCTGCCGTCGGCGCCGTGGTCGGAGTCGATGACCGAGACGCGCTCGCCGAGGCCGACGCGATCGCCGAGGACGACCTGGCCGGTCGCGGCGACCACGGCGGCGTGGCCGAAGATGACCCAGTCCCCCGCGCTCAGCTCGCCGTCGCTCTTGAGCACCACGACGTCGCGCACCTGGACGCTGCGCCCCAGGCGGATCGCGCCGTTGCGCAGGACGAGCCGCGAACCCTGCCCCAGGGTCGTCCCGTCGCCGAGCTCGAGCGCGCTGTCGCCGCCCGCCCAGACCTGCAGGACGGTGTGGCGGCCCAGGTCGACGTCGCGGCCGAGGCGCAGCGTGAGCGTGCCGCCGGAGCCGCCGTGGTGCGAGGCCTTGATGAGCGGCGGTTCGTCGAAGCGCGCGCCGTGGGGGGCGTCGAGGACGAGCCGCCCCCCGTTGCGCGCCAGCTCGACACGCAGCCGCCCGGCCCACGCCGCGAAGCGCGCGCGCCGCGCGCCGGCGCGCGCCGCGCGCCCGCCGGCGCGCAGGCTCAACCGCCGGCGACGGCGGGCAGGACGTTGAGCTCGGCGCCGTCCTCGACGCGGGTGTCCAGGCCGTCCAGGAAGCGGATGTCCTCGCCGCCGACGTAGACGTTGACGAAGCGCCGCAGGCCGCCCTCGCCGTCGGTCAGGCGCTCGCGCAGAGGCTCGAACTGCCGGTAGAGCGACTCGAGGACCTCGCCGACGGTGCCGCCCTCGCCGGTCACCTCGGCCTGGCCGCCCGTGGCGTCGCGCAGCTGGGTCGGGAGCTTGACGGTCACCGCCACTACGCCGCCACCCCCACCGCCGCGGCGAACGACTCGACGTTCGCGTCGACCTCGTGCGCGGTGAACGTCCCGCGCACCGCGTCGAGCGTCTTGAGCCCGTCGCCGGTGATGACGAGCACGACGCGCTCGGACGGGTCGATGTCGCCGCGCTCGGCGAGCTTGGCCAGGACGGCGGTCGTCACGCCGCCGGCCGTCTCGGTGAAGATGCCCGTCGTCTCGGCCAGCAGGCGGATGCCGGCGCGGATCTCGTCGTCGGTGACGGCGTCGATCGAGCCGTGCGAGCGGCGGGCCAGGTCGAGCGCGTAGGGCCCGTCGGCCGGGTTGCCGATGGCCAGCGACTTGGCGATCGTCGACGGCTTGACGGGACGGATCGTGTCACTTCCCTCGGCGAACGCGCGCGCTACGGGTGAGCAGCCCTCGGCCTGCGCGCCCGATACTCGCAGCGTCGGCTCCCGGTCGAGCAGGCCGACCTTGTGCAGCTCGTCGAATCCCTTGCGGATCTTGGTGAGCAGCGAACCACTCGCGATGGGAACCACGACATGGTCGGGTGCC
>DASXRF010000047.1:0-24453 GCA_036506755.1 Solirubrobacteraceae bacterium
CGAGCCGGCCGGCGCCGGCGGCCGAACGCGCCCCTGCCGCTCCCGCGGCCGCGGTCGGCGAGCCGCCCGCGCCGCCCGCCGCGACGCCGGGCTCCGCTCCGCGCGATCCGCACGCGGCCTCCTCTGCGTCGGACGCCGAGAGATCGCACCCAACGTTGCCGTAGGTCGCGCGTTGTCGCGATGAGGCCGCGCCCCGGAAGGCGCGCCGTAGTCACCAAGGAGGGCAGCACCCCAGATGTCGATCAACCGCCTCATCGTCACCACGGCGGCGGTCGCCGTGCTCGCGGCGCCCGCGTGGGCCGGCGCCGCCGGGCCGCCGTCCGACCCGGGCAATGGCCACAGGCCGGCTGGTCTGCCGACGCCGCCGGCCAACCCCAGCGCCGATCATCCGACGGCCGCCAGCAACCCCGGCACCGACCACCCGACGGCCGACAGCAACCCGGGCAGCGATCACCCGACCGCGGACAGCAACCCCGGCACCGACCAGCGTCCGGCCACGTCCGCCGCGGCCGCCTCGCCCGAGCCCAAGGGGAAGGCCTACGGCAGGCTGTGCCACGGCAAGAGCAAGAAGCACAAGGCGGGCGAGAAGGGCACGCCGTTCAGCCGCTGCGTCGTCGCGGCGGCCAAGCGCGCCAAGAACACGCACTCGCCCGCCGGCTGACGAGCCGGCGCGTCAGGTTGACGAGGTCGCGGCGCCTTCGCGCGCCGTGATCGTCGTCACCGGCAGCCCGAGCCCGGCGACCTTGTGCGGCAGGTCGAGCCGCAGCCAGCGCGAGACGCGCGCGGGCAGCGTCGAGATGATGATCTCGTCGTAGCCGTCGAGGTTGATCGCGTCCTGGATCGCGTTCATGGGGTTCGGGTCGCCGACCTTGCCCTCGACCTGGCCACCGGCGGCGTCCTCGAGCAACGGCAGCGCCAGCGCGAGGACGTCGCGCGCCTCGTCCTCGGGCTGGTCCTCGGGGTCCATCACCTTGGCCAGGCCGCCGACGGTGTTGGGGACTAGCAGCGTGAAGGCGCAGGGGCCGCGAGCGACGCGCTCGCGGACGGCTTCGATCAGCGCGGGCGTCGCGGCGGTCTTGTGCGCGACGATCAGGACGCGGGTCGGCTCCATGCCGCGGAGTCTCGCACGCGCTAGGGGCGCGCGTCGCGATATAGCGCGCCGAACAGGAGGTCGAAGAGCTCGGGGTAGGCGTCGAGCGAGACGGCGTCCGGGTCGACGAAGTGCTGGAGCGCGAGCCCGACGTCGAGCGCGATGAACGCGCTGGCGATGTCGCGCGGATCGGCGGGCGGCTCGCGGCCCGCCTCGGCGTAGGCGCGGGCGACCTGCTCGGCGCCGAGCGCGCGCGTGCCGCTCCAGAAGCCGGCGGCGAGCCGGCGGGTCGCGTCGTCGCGGCCCGCGTGCGCGAGGACCTCGAGCCAGAGGCGGAACAGCCAGCGGCCCTCGGCGCCGCGGATGATGCGCGCCGCCCGCGCGCCGATCTCGCGCGGCTCGACGCCCGCGCTCTGGCGCGCCATCGCGCGGTAGCGCGCGAAGGCGCGCTCCTGGAGCAGCTCGACGAACAGCTCCTCCTTGGAGGCGAAGTTCGAGTAGAAGGCGCCGCGCGTGTAGCCCGCCTCGGCGGTGATCGCCTCGACGCTCGCGCCGGCGAAGCCGCGCTCCACGAACACCCGGGCCGCGGCATCGAGCAGTGCCGCGCGCGTCTGCGCGCGCCGCGCGGCGCGGGTGAGGCGGGCGGTCGCCACTTGGATACAGGAGTGTATTCGGATACACTTATGTATGTGACTCTGCGGGCCAAGCGAGTGGCCCTGGTCGCGGCCATGGGCCTCGTCACCCTCAACATCTGGACGGGGGCGCCCCTGCTTGCGCTGTGGGTCGGCTCGCGGCTCGTGCAGGACGGCGGGACGATCACGATGGGCGCGGCCGCCGCGGTCGTCATCACGCTCGGCGCGGTCGCCTTCGCGCTCCTGCGCCTCCTCGGCATCCTGAGCGCCCGCTACGACGAGGTCACGGGCCGCCCGCCGGCGCCCCGCCAGCAGGCGCCGTGGCTGCGCAGCCTGCGCGGCGACCGCCCGCACGCGCAGTCCGCCGAGCACCGGCTGCGGCCGGTCGACTACGTCGTCGTGGCGACCGTGGTGCTCGCCTACGGGGTCTTCGAGGTCTGGTTCTTCTTCTTCAGCGGCTCGCCGCTGGGGACCGGGACCTAGCCTCGTTGCGCATCTCGCTGAGGATGCGCTCCAGGCGCGGCTCGGTGTCGCGGTCGACGTGGCTCATCGTCGCCGCGACCGCCGGGTGGACCTCGCCGATGAGGCGGTGCATCTCGTGAGCCACCGCGCGGTATGCCGGATGGCCCTCGCGTCCCGAGCGCAGCTCGATCAGCTGCATCGCCTCGCGGGCGTTGAGGTCGAGCACGTAGCGGATGCGGTAGCCGAGGCACAGCGCATAGGCCGCCTCGCGCACGCGGCCGGCGTCGGCGAGCGCCTGCCACGCGTCGCGCGAGGTCGCGAGCGCGCGGCGGTAGTCATTGCCGACGCCGGCGGCGTCGATCTCCTCAGGCACGCCGGCGCCGAGGTGCGGCGACAGCGCCTGCCACTGGACGGTGAGCATGCGGTGGCGCTGCAGGTCGCGGAAGGCCCCGTAGTCGCTGACGACCTCGAAGCGGTAGCGCAGCGCCTCGTAGCCGCGGCCGGGCCGGTGACGCCGGTTGCGCCGCGGGCCCACGAGGTCGCCCAGCAGCGCCACGCGCTCGTCGGCCGACAGCGCGCTGACGCGCAGGCGCGTCTCCTCCTCGCTCGCGCCGGTGGCCTCGAACAGCAGGGCGGCGAGCAGGGTCTCCTCGTCGCCGTCGACGTGGAGCAGGCGCACCGACGGCCCGTCGGCGCCCGTCTCGCGATCGAGGCCGAGCCGGGCCGCCCAGCGGGCCGCCGCGGCGTCGCGCTCGCGCAGGTAGTCGATCCACTCGCCGCCGCGGTCGGGCCGCTCGACGCGCGCGACGAAGCTCGGCATGACCGCCTTGACCGCGGCGAGGATGCCCTCGCCGACCCGGCGCGCCTCGGGGAGTGGATGGGCGAGCAGATGCAGGATCAGCTGCTCGTAGGTCTGGCCCGTGGCGTAGATGCCCATGTGCGACAGCGACGCGGCGGGCAGCAGTCCGCGCAGCAGGTCGAGCGCCTTGGCCCTCACGGCCCGCGCGCGCGCCGGTGACGGCTCGCCGGCAAAGCGCGCCTCGACCCAGTCCGTCACCCGCGGCAGCGCCGCCGAGTAGGTCGAGAACAGCTCGTCCATCGCGCGCTCGTAGCCCGAGCCGAGCGCGGGGTCGCGGTAGAAGCGGTAGCCGCCGCCGGGCATCGGGCGGTCGTAGGCGATGTAGCGCGTGGACTGCTCGAGGTACGCGGCCAGCCGCGGGCGCTGGAGGACCTTGGTGAGGACGTTGGAGACCCACTCGCAGGCGACGTGGGCGCCGCCGAGCTGCGCCACCGAATCGTCGCCGTAGCCGAGGAAGATCCGCTCGTAGAGCTGCGCCGCCCGCTCGCCCTCGCCCGCGCTGTCCCACGCGCCCGCGCCGACGTCGTCGGCGAACTCGTCGAGGAAGAGCCGCCGCAGCGTCCCGGGGTAACGCGAGTAGCGGGCGAACAGGGCACCCTTGACCGTCTCGGGCAGGTTGACCAGCGCGAAGACGGGCCCGTCGAGATCGGTGAAGTGGGGGGCGAGCCGGGCGCGCTCGGCGGTCGTGAAGGCCTCGATGGGCACGAGCGCGGACGCTATCGCGCAGCCCGGCGGCGCCGGCATTCTCGACAAACCCGGTGGGCTTTCTGCTATTTCTATCCCGCTTACCCCACCTGGATAGTGGGAAACACGAGCCCCGATCAGGAGACCCGATGCGCCGAATCATGCTCGCCCTCGTCCCCCTCGCCGCCCTCGTGGCGGCCGGTTGCGGCGGGGCGTCCGACTCGTCCGACGGGACGGCCGCGAAGTCCGGCGGCACCAAGAAGACGGTGTCGCTCGTCGCCTACTCGACGCCGCAGGTCGTCTACGACGAGGTCATCCCGGCTTTCCAGAAGACCTCGGCGGGCGAGGGCGTGGCGTTCAAGACCTCGTACGGCCCCTCGGGCGACCAGAGCCGCGCGGTCGAGTCGGGCCTGCGCGCCGACGTCGTCACCTTCTCGCTCGAGCCCGACCTCGACCGGCTCATCAAGTCCGGCCAGGTGGCCCAGACGGCGGCTGGGCGGTGGGTGACGACCTCGGTGGTGACGTTCATCGTGCGCAAGGGCAACCCGAAGCACATCCGCACCTGGGACGACCTGCTGAAGCCGGGCGTCCAGGTCGTCACGCCGAACCCGTTCACATCGGGCGCCGCGAAGTGGAACCTGCTGGCCGCCTACGGCGCCAAGGGGCTCGGGTTTGTGCGCACGCTGCTCACCCAGCACGTCAAGGTCCAGCCGAAGTCGGGCCGCGAGGCGCTGCAGACGTTCACCGAGGGCCAGGGCGACGTCCTGCTCTCGTACGAGAACGAGGCGATCACCGCCCAGAAGAAGGGCCAGGACGTGGACTACGTCATTCCCGGCCAGACGATCAAGATCGAGAACCCGATCGCGGTGACGAGCGGAGCCCCCGCCGCGGCCAAGGCCTTCCTCGACTACGCGCTGTCCAAGCCGGCGCAGCAGGTCTTCGCCAGCTGGGGCTACCGGCCGGTCGACCGGTCGGTCCTGGCCGCCAACAAGTCGAGGTTCCCGACGCCGGCCGGCCTGTTCACGATCGACAAGGTCGGCGGCTGGTCGAAGGTCAACGACGAGCTCTTCGACCCGGACAAGGGCTCGATCGCCGAGATCGAGGAGCAGGCGGGGGTGTCGACCGCGAAGTGAGCGCGCGCGCGGTCGCCCTTCCCCGAGCCGGCCGGCGCCTGAGCGCGCCGTCCGGCTCGCTCGGCCTCGGGGTCACCACGCTGTGGCTGAGCGTGATCGTCCTGCTGCCGCTGGCCGCGCTCGTGGCGCGCTCGTTCGACGGCGGGGCGGACGCGTTCGCCGACGCCGTGACCAGCCGCCAGGCGGTGGCCGCGCTGCGCTTCACGCTGCTCGTCTCGCTGGCCGTCGCGGCGATCAACGCGGCGATGGGGACGCTCGTCGCCTGGGTGCTGGTGCGCGACCGCTTCCCCGGCCGGCGGGCCGTCAACGCGCTCATCGACCTGCCCTTCGCGCTGCCGACGATCGTCGCCGGGCTGACGCTGATGGCGCTCTACGGGCCCAAGAGCCCGATCGGCATCGACGTCGCGTTCACCAAGCTCGCCGTCGGGCTCGCGCTGCTGTTCGTGACGCTGCCCTTCGTCGTGCGCGCCGTGCAGCCGGTCCTCATCGAGCTCGACCGCGAGATGGAGGAGGCCGCCGCCTCGCTGGGCGCCTCGCCGCGCCTCATCTTCGCGCGGATCATCCTGCCCAACCTGCTGCCGGCGATCCTCTCCGGCGCGGCGCTCGCCTTCGCGCGCGCCGTCGGCGAGTTCGGCTCGGTGGTGCTGATCTCGGGCAACATCCCGTTCAACACCCAGGTCGCCTCGGTCTTCGTCTACAAGCAGATCGAGAGCGACAACCCGATCGGCGCGGCCGCGGTGTCGGTCGTGCTGCTCGTGCTGTCGCTGGTCGTGCTCGTCGCCATCCGGGGCGTCGAGCGCTGGGGGTCGCGCCATGCGCGCTAGCCGACCCCGGCCGTGGCGGTCACAGCGCCCGCGCCGCCCTGCGCCGGGGACCCCCGCGCCCGCCCGCGGGACCTCACTGACTCTTCGCTTCGTCGCGCTCGGCTACCTCGCCGTGCTGCTGCTCGTGCCCGTGGGCCTGGTCTTCTGGCGCACGTTCGAGCACGGCGTGGCGCCGGTGTGGGACAGCGTCACGACGCCCGCGGCGATCCACGCGTTCTGGCTGACGGTCGAGGTGGCGGCGATCGCCGTCCCGCTCAACGCGATCTTCGGTGTCGTCGCCGCGCTGGCACTGGTGCGCGGCCGCTTCCCGGGCAAGTGGCTGCTCGACGCGCTCGTCGACCTGCCCTTCGCCATCTCGCCGGTCGTCGTCGGCCTTGCGCTGCTGCTCGTCTTCGGCCGCTCGGGCTGGTTGTCCGACCTGCCCGTCCAGGTGATCTTCGCCGTGCCGGGGATCGTGCTGGCCACCGTGTTCGTCTCGCTCCCGTTCGTCGCCCGCGAGGTGGCGCCGGTGCTGCGCGAGGTCGGCGACGAGCAGGAGCAGGCCGCTGCGACGCTCGGCGCCTCGCGCTGGCAGGCCTTCTGGCGCGTCACGCTGCCGTCGATCCGCTGGGGCCTCGCATACGGCGTCGTCCTGGCCACCGCGCGGGCGCTCGGGGAGTTCGGCGCGGTCAGCGTGGTCAGCGGCAAGATCGCCGGGCAGACCGAGACGCTGACGCTGCTCGTCGAGAAGCGCTTCGAGAACTTCGACCTGGCCGGCGCGTATGCCGCCTCGACGCTGCTGGCGCTGATCGCGCTGGCCACCCTGCTCGCCATGACCGCCCTCAGGAGGCGCGCCGAATGATCACCGTCCGCTCCCTGACCAAGCGCTTCGGCGACTTCACGGCGCTCGACGATGTCTCGCTCGAGGTCGAGGAGGGCTCGCTGACCGCGCTCCTCGGGCCCAGCGGCTCGGGCAAGTCCACGCTGCTGCGCGTGATCGCCGGCCTGGAGGCCCCCGACGAGGGCGTCGTGACCATCGAGGGCGCGGACGCCACGCGCGTGCCGCCCCAGAAGCGCGGCATCGGCTTCGTGTTCCAGCACTATGCGGCCTTCAAGCACATGACGGTCCGCGACAACGTCGCCTTCGGGCTGCGCGTGCGCCGCCGGCCACGCGCGGAGGTGCGCGAGAAGGTCGGCGAGCTGCTCGCGCTCGTCGGTCTCGAGGGGCTGGCGGACCGTTATCCCGCCCAGCTCTCGGGCGGCCAGCGCCAGCGCATGGCGCTCGCCCGCGCGCTGGCCGTCGAGCCGCGCGTGCTGTTGCTCGACGAGCCGTTCGGCGCGCTGGACGCGAAGGTGCGCGCCGAGCTGCGCGCCTGGCTGCGCCGGCTGCACGACGAGGTCCACGTCACGACGGTGCTCGTCACCCACGACCAGGAGGAGGCGATGGAGGTCGCCGACACGCTGGCCGTGATGGAGGGCGGGCGGATCGTGCAGACGGGCGCGCCGCGCGAGCTCTACGAGCAGCCGGCCAACGCGTTCGTCATGGGCTTCCTCGGGCCCGTGGCCCGGCTCGACGGCCACCTCGTGCGCCCGCACGACCTCGTGCTCCGCGCCACTCCGGAGGACGAGCGCGACGTCGAGGCGATGGTCGAGCGCGTCGCGCACCTGGGCTTCGAGGTGCGGGTCGAGCTCGTGCTGCCCAGCGGCGACCAGGTCTCCGCCCAGCTCACGCGCGCCGAGGCCGACGAGCTCGAGCTGGGGCGCGGCGACATCCTCTGGCTGCGCGCCGCGGGGCCGATGGTCGCGGCTTCTAGCGCGTGATCCACGCGTCCGGGTCGCGCGCGAGCTCGGTGACGTGGTCGGGCAGGCGGCCCGAGGCGACGTCGGCCAGCGTCACCCGCTCGACCACCGCGCGCAGGTTCTTGCGCACCGCGATCCACACTTGCTGGAGCGGCTCGGCCGCGCCCGTGTAGGCGACGCTCTCGGGCGGCTCGCCGCGCACCATGGCGAGCGGACCCTCCACCGCGCGCACGATGTCGGCGACCGTGATCTCCTCGGCCGGGCGCGCCAGCCAGTAGCCGCCCTCGGCGCCGCGCTGGCTGCGCACCAGCCGCGCGTGGCGCAGGTCGCCGAGGATGTTCTCGAGGAACTTCGGCGGGATGCCCTGGGCCACCGCGAGCGCCTCGCCCTTCATCGGGCCGCCGCCCGCCGCGGCGAGCTCGGCGGCGGCGCGCACGGCGTAGTCGGCGCGAGCGGAGATCCTCATCGCGTCGCCGCCGCCGCCACGAGCGGCCCCGTCCGCGCCGGCACCTGGCGCGACAGGACGATGTGGCTCGTACAGCGCTGGATGGCCGGGGTGGCCAGCAGCCGGTTGACGATCACTTGCAGGTGCTCGGTGTCGCGGGCGACGACCCGGCAGACGAGGTCCTGCGGTCCGCTCACCGCGTCGGCCTCCAGCACCTCGGGGACCGAGGACAGCAGCTCGACCGCCTCGGCGAGGCGACCCTGGTTGAGCTCGACGAACACGAAGGCGCTGATCGTGTACCCCATGGCGGACGGGTCCACCTCCGGGCCGTACCCGGTGACCACGCCGCGGGCCTCGAGCTTGGCCAGCCGCGCCTGCACCGTGCCGCGCGCGACGCCGAGCCGCCGCGAGATCTCCAGCAGCCCGACGCGCGGCTGGGCGCGCAGCGCGGCGATGAGCCTGGCGTCGAGCGCATCGATGGGCAAAGTGACCAGATCTTAGGCGGTTTCGCTGCCATCAGTCGGCGATATGCCCAGTTGCGCAGGTCAGACTTGGCAACGATGAGGGCGACTGCTGCACTTTCGAGTCATGTTCGAGGAAGGACAGCTCTACTCGCCGGTCACGGCGGGCGACGACGGGGCCGTCACGGTCCATCTCGCCCACGACCACCCGGGCGCCAACGACCCGGCCTACCGCGCGCGGCGCAACGAGATCGCCGCCGCCGCGCTCGCCTGGCGGCCGGGCGAGCCCTCGCCGCGGATCGACTACACCGAGGCTGAGCAGAACGTCTGGCGCACCGTCTGCCGCGAGCTGTTCCCCAAGTACGAGCGCTACGCGATCGCCGAGTTCTGCGAGGGCGTCGAGCGGCTGCGCCTGCCGCGCGACCGCGTGCCCGACCTCGACGAGGTGAGCGCGCTGCTCGAGCCGCTGACCGGCTTCCGTTACGTGCCCGCCGCCGGCCTGGTCCCGCTGCGCGAGTTCTACGGCACGCTGCGCGACCGGATCTTCCACTCCACGCAGTACGTCCGCCATCCCGCCGTCCCCCTCTACACCCCCGAGCCCGACATCATCCACGAGGTCATCGGCCATGGGCACCTGCTCGCCACGCCGACGTTCTCCGAGCTGCACCGGCTCACCGGCGAGGCGACCCACCGTCTGCGCGACGAGGACAACCTGCGCTTCCTCTCGCGCGTGTTCTGGTTCTCGGTCGAGTTCGGCGTCGTCGTCGAGGCGGGCGAGCTGCGCGCCTACGGCGCCGGGATCCTGTCCTCGTACGGTGAGATCGATGAGTTCCGCGGCATGGAGCACCGGCCGCTCGACCTCGCCGAGATGGGGACGGCCGACTACGACATCACGCAGTACCAGCCCGTCCTCTACCGCGCCGAGTCGCTGGACGAGGTGCGCGAGGTCGTCGGCGGTTTCTTCCGCACCTGCACGGACGAGTCGATCGTCGAGATGCGCGCGGTGGCGGGCTCCGCGGTCGCGGGGTAGGGTCGAGCCTGCCCGCGCGACCAGACCCGGAGGCCCCCATGTCCGTCGATTCCACCGCGTCGCTCACCGACCTGCTCCTCGGCGACCGCGAGCTCTGGCGCGACGGGCCGCCGCACGAGATCTTCAAGCGGCTTCGCGGGGAGTGTCCGGTCCACTGGACGGAGCGCTTCAGCGACTACCCGGAGGAGGCCGGGTTCTGGTCGGTCACGCGGGCCGACGACGTCCACGAGGTCAGCCGCGACTGGCAGACCTTCTCGTCGGCGACCGGAGTCACCGGCATCACGAACGCGATCATGCCGGTCGAGCTCATCCAGGCGATGTTCATCGGGATGGACCCGCCGAAGCACGACCGGCTCAAGGCGCTCTTCCAGCGCGGCTTCACGCCCAAGCGGATCGCCGACCACGAGGACGCGATCCGGTCGATCGTCCTCGAGGTGCTCGACCGCATGGACGGGCGCGAGACGTGCGACCTGGTCACCGACATCGCCCAGCCCGTCGTCTCGCGCGTCATCGGCAGCTTCATGGGGCTGCCGCCCGAGGACGACGAGCCGTGGGCGCGGCTGATGAACACGATGATGGCGGCCGGCGACCCGGACATGAACCCCGAGGGGGTCGAGTCGGTCATGGGCCGCGAGGTGCCCGAGATGTTCGAGCGCTGCCGCGCGCTGATCGCCGAGCGGCGCGAGCGCCCGACCGAGGATTTGACGAGCGTGCTGGTCCACGCCGAGGTCGAGGGCGAAAGGTTGACCGAGGACGAGATCGTCATGGGCTTCGTGCTGCTGATGGCGGCCGGCAACGACTCGACGAAGGCCACGTACTGCAGCGCGATGCGGGCGCTCATGGAGCACCCCGAGGAGCGCCAGAAGCTGCTCGACGACCCTTCGCTCGTGCCGAGCGCGGTCGAGGAGGCGCTGCGGATGTTCCCGGCGTTCTCGCACTTCCGGCGCACCGCGATGCGCGACACCGAGATCGCCGGCCAGCCGATCCGCGAGGGCGACAAGGTCTGCATGTGGTACGCGTCGTCGAACCGCGACGAGTCGCGCTTCGAGGACCCCGACCGCTTCGACGTCACCCGCAGCCCCAACGAGCACCAGGCCTTCGGCGCCGGGGGCCGGCACTTCTGCCTGGGCACGGCGCTCGCGCGGCTCGAGCTGCGCGTGTTGATCGAGGAGACCCTGGCGCGCTACCCCGCGATGGAGATGGCGGGGACGCCCGAGTACGTCGAGTCGCCGTTCGTCAACCAGCTGAAGACGTTGCGGGTGCGGTTGTAGGGCGTGGCGTCTCGCGCGATCTGGCGCTGCGGGTCGCGGCCTGGTCTGGGTCACTGAGGGAGGGTGAGCGGGGTCCGCGCCCGGGCCGCGCGGCTCCATGCGCGGTCCGGCTCCCCGGCGAGCGTCTACGCGCCGCTCCGGGCCGCTGTGTCACCTAGCGCCGACACAGTCGACATTAGGTGACACAGCGGCGCGCAAACCCCAGAGGGAGGCGCCGCGGCCACGCACCCTCACACGGACAGGCCGCCTACCTTCCCCTCGCCAGCCGTCAGACCACGCCCCGACCCGCCACCCACGCACCGCGCTGAGCGCACTCGCACCTACGCCCCCGTAAACGGCCGCTCCAACAGCGTCGACAGCACCACCGCCGTCCGGGTCCGCGTGATCGCCGGCGTCTCGCGCAACCTCTCGAGGACCGCCTCCAGGTGCACCGTGTCCTCGGCGCGCACGATCAGGATCGCGCTCGCCTGGCCCGCCACCGTGTAGGCCGCGGCGACCTCGGGGTGCCCGCGGATCGCCGCGAGGATGTCGGCGCCGGAGAACCGGCCGATGGTCGTCAGCTCGACGATGGCCTGCGTCTGCCAGCCGAAGCGGCGCGGATCGATGAGCGTCGTGAAGCCGCGGATGACGCCCTCGCGGCGCAGCCGGTCGACCCGCCGCTTGACCGCCGGCGCCGACAGCGCGACGCGGCTGCCGACGTCCTGGAACGAGCGCCGGGCGTCCTCGCGCAGCAGCGCAATGATCTGCCGGTCGATGTGGTCAAGATTCGGCCGCGCGTCCACTCTTTTGCAACATATCGCCATTGTTCGGGAACGACTACGCAACGATCATCTCTTGCATGGCCATCACGCAGACGACTCCCACCCCCGTGGCCGACCGCGCCCACGACTTCATGCCGCTCAACGGCATCGACCACGTCGAGCTGTGGGTCGGCAACGCGAAGCAGGCGGCCTACTTCTTCACGCGCGCGTACGGCTTCACCGAGGTCGCCTACAGCGGCCTGGAGACGGGCGTGCGCGACCGCACCTCGCACGTGCTCGAGCAGGGGCGCGTCCGGCTGGTGCTCACCGGCACGCTGCGCTCGGACACCGAGATCGCCGACCATCACGCCCACCACGGCGACGGGGTGAAGGTCATCGCCCTCTCGGTGCCCGACGTGGACCACGCCTACCGCGAGGCGGTCGCCCGCGGGGCGGCCGGGCTCGCCGAGCCGCACGAGCTCCGCGACGACCACGGGACGGTCCGCGTCGCCGACATCGCCGCCTACGGCGACACGATCCACCGCTTCGTCGACCGCTCGGGGTACGCCGGGCCCTTCCTGCCGGGCTACCGCGCGGTCGAGCACGCCGAAGATCCGCGGCCCATGCTGCTCACGATCGACCACATCGTGGGCAACGTCGAGCTCGGCGCGATGGAGGAGTGGGTCGCCTACTACGAGGACGTCTTCGGCATGACGGAGATGATCCACTTCAGCGACGAGGCGATCTCCACGGAGTACTCGGCGCTGATGTCCAAGGTCGTGACGAGCGGCGACGGCCGCGTGAAGTTCCCGATCAACGAGCCGGCCGAGGGCAAGCGCAAGTCGCAGATCGACGAGTACCTGGAGTTCTACGAGGGCGCGGGGGCGCAGCACATCGCGCTGGCCACCCGCGACATCGTCGGCACCGTCACCGCGCTGCACGAGCGCGGGGTCGAGTTCCTCAGGACGCCGGAGGCCTACTACGACGAGGTGCCCGGCCGGGTCGGCGAGATCGCCGAGTCGCTGGAGGACCTGCGGCGGCTGGGGATCCTCGTCGACCGCGACGACGAGGGCTACCTGCTGCAGATCTTCACCAAGCCGCTCGGGGACCGCCCGACCATCTTCTTCGAGATCATCGAGCGCCACGGCGCGCGCGGCTTCGGCGAGGGCAACTTCAAGGCCCTGTTCGAGGCCATCGAGCGCGAGCAGGCGCTGAGGGGGAATCTCTAGGCATGCGCTACGTGTCGATGGGCCACGTGCCGCCCAAGAGGCACACGCAGTTCCGCGACGACGAGAGCGGCGAGCTGCTCGTCGAGGAGGTCGCCGGCTACGAGGGCTTCTCCGGCAACGAGTCGATCCTCTACCACCTGCAGTCGCCCTGCCGGGTCAGCGAGGTGGGCGAGTTCACCCCGCGGGTGCTCGAGGAGTGGGTGCCCGACGCCCACGTGCACCGCCTCACGAACACCGCGCCGCTGGCGCCCGGCGGCGACCCGGTGTTCGGACGCCGGGTACTCATGTTCAACGGCGACGTCGAGCTGGCGATCGCCAAGCCGACCGAGGAGCTCGACGCCTTCTACCGCAACGGCGAGGGCGACGAGGTCCTGTTCGTCCACGAGGGCTCGGGCGAGCTCGAGACGACGTTCGGGACGCTGCCGTTCCGCGCGCACGACTACGTCGTCATCCCGCGCGGCACGACGTACCGCGTGCGCCTCGACGACGGGCCGCACACCTGGCTCACGTTCTTCACGCCCGGCGAGATCGAGACACCGAACCGGTACCGCAACCGCTACGGCCAGCTGCTCGAGCACGCCACGTTCTCGCAGCGCGACTTTCACCCGCCGGCCGAGCTGGTCATCCACCGCGAGCGCGGGGAGTTCGAGCTGCTCGTCCGCGTGCGCGGCGGCGTGCAGCGCTTCGCGCTGGACTACCACCCGCTCGACGTAGCCGGCTGGGACGGCTACGTGTATCCCTACACGTTCAACATCCACGACTTCGAGCCCAAGGCCGGCCGGCTGCACCAGCCGCCGCCGGCGCACCAGACCTTCCAGGGGCCGAACTTCGTGATCTGCTCGTTCTGCCCGCGCGAGCTGGACTGGGACCCGCTGGCGGTGCCGCTGCCCTACCACCACTCGAACCTCCAGTCCGAGGAGGTCATGTACTACGTCGACGGCAACTACGCCGCGCGCAAGGGCGTTGACGTCGGCTGCCTCACACTGCACCCCAGCGGCCTGCCCCACGGCCCGCAGCCCGGCGCGGTCGAGAAGGCGCTGGGCGCGCGGACGACCAACGAGCTGGCGGTCATGTGCGACACGTTCCGCCCGCTGAAGCTGACGTCGCTGGCGCGCGAGCTCGACGACCCCAGCTACGCGCTGAGCTGGTACACGCCGGCGGAGGTCGCGACGAGGTAGGCCGGGGCCAAAGGGCGGTCAGGCGTCTGGCGCCAGCGGTGCCGCCGAGACGACGTGCGCGGGCGCGGTGCGGCCCTTGACGTGGAGGTCGTGAGATTCGCCGTAGCGCGCCGCGCCGGGCGCGGCGGCGGCCGCATCGGCGGTCACGAGCACGGCGGCGCGGCCCTCGCGGGCGGCGAGGCCGGCCAGGCGGAAGGCCAGGTTGACCGCATCGCCGTGCACCGTCTGGCGGGTCGGCGACGGGCGGCCCGACGCGGACTCGCCGAGCGTCACCGCCCAACCCATGCGCAGCGGATCGCCGTTCGCGTCTCGCAGCGGGAGGCTCTCGGCGCGCTCGGCGACGAGCTCGCTGCCGGCCAGGGCGAACGTCACCGCGTGTCGGGCCGCCTCGGGATCGCGAGCCATGTCCCAGGCGGCGAGGATCGCGTCGCCGACGTAGTTCATCACGGTCCCGCCGTGCTCGGGCAGAAGCCGCTGCAGCGCCGCGAAGAGCTCGTCGCTCAGCGCGGCGACCTCGCCGCCTCCGTGGAGCTCGGTCATCGCCGTGTAGCCGACGACGTCGCCGACCACGATCGCCATCGGGACCACGCGGACGTCGAGCATCGTCATCCGGTCCTCGTCGATCAGCGCTTCGTCGGGCTTGCGCAGCCGGAAGAGCAGCTCCTGGCCGCCGAGCTCGATGCGGTCGCCGTCCCGCAGGGGGATCGCCTCGCCGCGCTCGACCCTGCGCCCGTTGAGCCACGTCCCGTTCGTGCTCATGTCCACGAGATGCGCGCCGCGACCCGGCTCCGAGCGCAGCTCGACGTGATCGCGCGAGATCGCCGGGTTGTCCAGGATGAGCCGGCGCGAGGGCTCGACGCCGGCGCACTCGCGGCCGACGAGCAGCCGGCCGGCCAGCGGCACGATCCGCTCGTTTCCGGTGGCGGGTCCGACGACGACCCAGGCGTTCGGCTGCACGCGAGAACTCTACGGCGCAGCGCCCGGGCCGCACGTGTGGGCACGGCCGGCGCCGTGCCCACACGTTCGAGCGGCGGTCAGCTCTGAGCGAGCTCGGCCGGGTCCGGCGCGACGATCGGCTGGGGCGCCGGCTGCACGATCCGGATGTGGTTGCCGAACGGGTCGCGCAGCCCGCAGTCGGTGCCGTAGAAGCGCTCGGTCGGCTCCTCGGTGAACTCGACGCCCCGCGCCCGCAGCGTCTCGTAGGTCTTGCGGCAGTCGTCGGTCCGCAGGCCGAGGGCGAAGCCCGTCGCGCCCTTCGTGACGAGCTCGCGGACCTGCTCCGCGGTCGCGGCGTCGTGCGCCGGCGGGCCGGGCTTCTCCAGCAGGATCTCGCGGTCGGGCTCGCCCGGGGCATTGACGGTGAGCCAGCGCATGAAGCCCATGTCGACGTCGGTGTTGACCTCGAGACCGAGCTTGTTGACGTAGAAGTCCAGCGCCTCGTCCTGGTCGAGGACGAAGATCGATGAGTGGGTGATGGTGAGCATGGCGGCGACGCTAATCGCTTGGCGGCGCCACTGGCTTCTCCAAAACTGCTCGGTCGCCGCTGGGGCTACCGTCGCGGGTCGTGGATCGTGAGCAGGTCGCCGCCTTCCGTGTCGCCCGCCAGGGCCTCGACGCGCGCCGGTCGCTGAGCCTCGCCGAGGCGGCCACGTGCCCGGCGTCGGACTTCCAGCGCGGCTCGGCGCTGCTGGCGCTCGCCGCGCGATCGGACCGCGTCACCAGGGAGGCGTACGACCCCGCCGTCGACGCCGGCGAGCTCGTGCTCGGGCCGAGCCTGCGGGCGGCGATCCACGCGGTCGCGCCGGCGGACGTCGCGCTCTACGGCCGCGCGCTCCTCGCGCAGGACGACGGCGAGCTCGGCGAGCAGCTGGGCCCCACCGCCGAGCAGCAGCTGCGCGAGGCCGGGATCGCGCCGGGCGCGGCCCTCGAGGAGGTCGCCGAGGCGACGACGGGCGCGCTCGCCGACGGTCGCGCGCTGACCAAGGACGAGCTGCACGCGCAGCTGCGCGCCCGGGTGCCCGCCGAGCTGCTGCCCTGGTGCGCGGGCTGCCGCAGCCACCACGTCGCGCCCATGCTGTGGCGCTTCGGCGGCGTGCGGGCCGGGATGCGCCTGGACTCGGCGCGCCGCTACGTGCTCGGCGAGCCGGGCGAGGCACCCGAGGCGGCGGAGGCCGCCCGCCGCTTCTTGGGCTTCTACGGCCCGGCCACGGCGAAGGAGCTGGGGGCGTGGGGCGGGCTTGCCCGCGCGCACGCGCGGCGCCTGTGGGCGCAGATCGCCGACGAGCTCGTCGAGGTCCGCCTCGACGGCCGCCGCGCCTGGCTGCTCGCCGCCGACGCAGACGCGCTCGCCTCGCCGCCGCAGGCGCGCGGCGTGCGCCTGCTCCCGCCGCGAGACCCGTACCTTCAGCACCCCGACCGGGCCGCGCTCACGTCCGATCCCGCGCTGCGCAAGCGCCTGTTCCGACCCGTCGCCGGCCCGGGCGCGGTGCTGCAGGACGGCCGCCTGGCCGGCCTCTGGCGCGTCCGCGCGCGCGGGAAGCGGGCCGAGGTCGAGGTCGAGGCGCTCGAGCGGATCGACCGCGACGCGCTGGAGGCCGAGGCCGCGCGAGTGGCCGAGCTGCGCCGGGCGCAGGGGGTCGAGATCATCTGGAGCTGACGTAAGGTCCCCGGCATGGATGCCGAAGGCAGGATCATCGTGGTCACCGGCGCGGCCGGCGGGATCGGCGGCGCGCTCGTGCGCGGCCTGGTCGCGCGCGGGGCGCGCACCGTCGTCGCCGCCGACCTCGACGCCGCGGGCGTCGAGCGGTTGAGCGAGGACGTCGGGGGCGGCCGCGTCGTCGCGCGCGGCCTCGACGTCTCCGACGAGCAGGCGACGCGCGCGCTCGTCGACGAGGTCGAGCGGACGATCGGGCCGGTCGACGTGTGGTTCGCGAACGCCGGCCTCGCCACCGGCGGCGGCCCGGACGCGTCCGACGACGTCTGGGACCGCCAGTGGCGCATCAACGTGCTCTCGCACGTCTACGCCGCGCGCGCCCTGCTCCCGGGGTGGATCGAGCGCGGCCAGGGGCATCTCGTCACGACCGCCTCGATGGCGGGCATCCTCAGCGCGCTCAACGACTGCGCGTACGCCACGACGAAGCACGCGGCGGTCGGGTTCGCCGAGTGGCTGGCCTTCACCTACGCCGGCCAGGGCGTCCGCGTCTCGTGCATCTGCCCGGGCGCGGTCGACACCGCGATGCTCCGGGCGGGGGGCGGCGGCGACGCCGCCAAGGCGAGCGCCGTGATCGGCGGCGGCGACGTGCTCGCCCCCGAGCAGGCAGCGGAGCGGATCCTCGACGGCCTGGGCGAGGAGCGCTTCCTCGTCCTCACCCATCCCGAGATGCACGAGTTCGTCGTCGGCAAGGCGCAGGACCCCGAGCGCTGGATCCAGGGCATGGCGAAGCTCTGGACGCGCGCGCAGGCGCTGCTGCGTTAGTGGCCGCGGCCACTAGGGCACGACGACGATCTTGCGGTGCGGCGAGTGCTGCTGGCGCACCCACGCGTCGGCGACGCGCTCGAGGGGCACGCGCTCGACCTCGGCGGTCAGCTCGCCGGCGGCCGCGTGCTCGACCATCCGCTGGAACGCGGCGCGCTTGACGTCGGCCGGCGCCCGGAAGTTCGTGTGCCCGAGGATCGCGAGCAGCTTCCCGCGAATCGTCGCCGAGGCGAGCGCGCTGTACGGACCGGCGGACTCCCCGAGCTGGACCAGGCGACCGCCCGGCCGGCACGCCTCCAGCGCGGCGGCGGCCGGCTCGCCCCACACGGGGTCGACGATGAGGTCGAACCCCTCGGCGCCGGCGGCCTCGAGGAGGGCCTCGACGAGATCGTCCTCCGCCGCCGCCAGGTTGACGACCGCGTCGGCGCCGAGCCCCCGGGCGCGGTCGAGTCCCTCCGGGCTGCGCGCCGCCGCCACCACGCGCTGCGCCCCGAGCAGCCGCGCCGCCTGCACGGCGATCTGGCCCACGACGCCGCTGGCCCCCAGCACGAGCACGCTCTCGCCCTCGCGCAGCTGCCCGCGCCACTCGAGCGCCAGCCACGCGGCCAGCCCGGCGATGCCGAAGGCCAGCGCGAGACCGGGGTCGATCTCCGCCGGCAGCGGGATCGCGCTCTCGGGCGCGATCGGCGCGCGCTCCGCGAACGAGCCGTACGGCGTGATCGGCGCGTCGAAGTACACGAGCTCGCCGTCGGGCCGCCGGCCGATCCCCTCGCGCCCGGCGACGCTCGGCAGCGGCGGTGCGCCGCCGTAGAACGTCCCCGACGCCATGCGGATGTCGACGGGGTTCAGGCCCCCCGCCACCACGTCGACGACCTCGTGGCCGTCGGCCGGGCGCGGCTCGTCGAACTCGCCCGGCTCCGGCGGCGCGCCGTACCAGCGAAGGATTGCCGCTCGCATGGTCGACCTCCCTACCCGGCGCGATGGTGGTTGACGACCTCGACGTTGTTGCCGTCCGGGTCGAGCACGTAGGCCGCGTAGTAGCCGGGGTGGTACTGCGGCCGCTCGCCCGCCCGGCCGTTGCTGCGGTAGCCGGCCTCGACGGCCGCCTCGTGGAACCGCTCGACGTCGCCGTCGTCATCGGTGGGAAAGGCGAGGTGCAGGTTCTCGGTCGGCGTTCCGAGGACGAGCGAGAACGAGCCGCTGTCTCCGGCGAAGCGCACGCGCTCGGGGGTGTCGCCCCCCACGCGCAGGGCGGCGTGCGGCGCGATGGTCTCGTAGAAGCGCTTGGCCGCCGCCACGTCGGCGACGCGGATCCAGAGGTGGTCGATCACGCCGCCCTGGCGCAGCGCCCCGTGGTGGACGGCCTCGACGCTGTTGCCGTCGGGGTCGCGCAGGAACGCGCCGTAGTAGTCGCTGCGGTACTCGGGTCTCGGTCCGGGCGGGCCGTCATCGGCGTATCCGGCGCCCGTGCCCGCGCGCCAGAAGGCCTCGACCTGGTCGCGGGACGGCGCGACGAACCCCACGTGGAGGCGCCGGGTGGGCGGGTGCGCGTCATCCGCGCCGGTCAGCGAGAAGTCCTGCCACTCGGAGAACGCCCCCGTTCGGTACGTCTTGTCGATGCCGAGCGGGGTCAGGACCGCGTCGTAGAAGTCCTCCGACGCGGTTCGGTCGCTGACGCGGATGGTCACGTGGTCGAACATCGCGAGGCCACGCAGCCGCGCCCGGCGCGGTCGCGATCAGTCGCTCCACCAGTTCGGGAGGATCTCGCCGTCGCGGTCGCGGTGGGGGCCGAAGGCGAGCACCTGCAGGCCGTCGGAGCCGGCCTCGAACTGGCGGATCACGCCGGGGGCCACGCGGATCGCGTCGAGCGGCTCGAGGTCGACGATGTCGTCGTCGAGCTTGACCCGACCCGAGCCGGCGAGCACGACGTAGACCTCCTCGGCCTGCTCGTGCCTGTGCGCGAACGCCTGGCGCTTGCCGGGCTTGACGCGGTGGAGGCTGAGTCCGGTCTGCTCGGCCTCGAGGGCGCCCATGGCGAACCGGGCCTCCTGGTAGTCGCCGAACCCACCCTTCTGCGCGGCGTCCTCGACCTCGGTGAGCTTCTTGAATGTGTATGAGCCGGCCATCGCCGCCGAACGCTATCTAGATTCCCCGGCCTGACCGCAGCCGACCACCTGGCCTGGGGCGTCGTGCGCCCCACGGGCGCGCACGCGTCGATCGCGGCGCGGCTCGGCGACCGCGTGCTGCCGTTGCGTCCCCTGGCCGAGGCGGGCCTGCTCGGCCACGACCTCGACCTGCGCCACGCGATCGAGGAGCCCGCGCTCAACGCGCTGATCGACCTGGGGCGCCCGGCGTGGCGCGCGCTCGCCGAGCGCGTCCGCCATCTGATCGACGTCGGCCACCCCCTGCTGCCGCTCGCCTTCTGCGAGGAGCTGCTGCCGGTCCGGATCACGGACTACGTCGACTTCTACGCGTCGCTCGAGCACGTCGAGAACTTCGGGCGGCTGTGGCGGCCCGGCCAGCCGGCCGTGCACGAGAACTGGCGGCACATGCCGGTCGGCTACCACGGCCGCGCCTCCACCGTCGTGGTCAGCGGCACGCCGGTGCGCCGCCCGCGCGGCCAGATCGCCGCGGGTGAGCTGGCGCCGACGCGCGCGCTCGATCTCGAGTGCGAGGTCGGGCTCGTCTGCGGGCCCTCGGCGCGCGGGCCGATCGCGATCGACGACGCCGCGCAGCACATCTTCGGCGTCGTGCTGGTCAACGACTGGAGCGCGCGCGACATCCAGCGCCTGGAGTACGTGCCGCTCGGCCCGTTCCTGGGCAAGTCCTTCGCGACCTCGATGTCGGCGTGGATCACGCCGCTCGATGCGCTGCCGCGCGTCGCCCCGCGCGCGCAGGACCCTGCGCCCGCCGCGTACCTGCGCGCGCGAGAGCCGTGGACCCTCGACGTCGCGCTGGAGATCGAGGTCGCCGGCGAGGTGCTATCGCGCCCGCGCTCGTCGTGGTTGTACTGGACGCCGGCGCAGATGCTCGCCCACCTGACGGTCAACGGGGCGACGCTGACCGCGGGCGACCTGTTCGCGACCGGGACGGTGTCGGGCTCCGAGCCGGGGACCGAGGGCTCGCTCGGCGAGATCGGCCGCGGCGAGCGCTGGCTGGCCGACGGCGAGGAGGTCGTCCTGCGCGGACGCTGCGGCGACCTCGAGCTGGGCGAGGTGCGCGGAACCGTCGTAACCGAATAATATTCGGGAATGCGATCGGCCGACGCTCGCGACGCCGAGCCGCGAGGCCGGCACGGCCGGCCGCCGGCCCGCGCCCCGGCCGCCCGCGAGCGCATCCTCGACGCCGCCCGGCGCCGCTTCGCCGCCGACGGCGTCTACGCCGCCACCCTCGACGACGTCCGCCGCGACGCCGGCGTGAGCGTCGGCGCCGTCTACCACCACTTCCCCGACAAGGAGCGCCTGGCCGAGGCCGTCTGGCTCGACGCGCTCGAGCGCTACCAGGAGGGCTTCCTGGCCGCGCTGCGCGCCCATCCCGACGCGCGCGGCGGCGTGGTCGCGGGCGTCGAGCACCACCTGCGCTGGGTCGCCGACAACCGCGACGACGCCGCGCTCCTGCTCTCCGCACGGCCCGCGGCCGCGGCGCCGCGCAACCGCGCCTTCTTCGCCGCCGTGCGCGCGTGGTGGGAGGAGCACGCACGCGCCGGCGCGCTGCGCGACTACGACCTCGACCTCGTCCACGCCCTCTGGCTCGGCCCGAGCCAGGAGTACTGCCGCCACTGGCTGGCCGGCCGGGCGCGCCGCGTCCCGCGCGCGGTCGCCCGCGAGCTGGCCGAGGCGGCCTGGCAGAGCCTGAAAGGACCCGCATGAGCACCACCACGTCCCCCACCTACGAGGGCATGGTCCGCCGCGGCCGCGAGGCCGCCCACGAGGCGATCGCCGTCCAGCGCGGCCCGGATCGCGCGGTCGTCACGCTGCGCGAGCCCGAGCGCCTCAACGCGCTCAGCGCGGCGCTCGTGCGCCAGCTGCGCGACGCGCTCGAGGACCTCGCCGCCGACCCCGCGATCCGCGCCGTCGTCCTCACCGGCGCCGACCCGGGGTTCAGCGCCGGCGGCGACCTGGAGATGATGGACTCGGCCATCCGGCGCCTGCGCGATCCCGCCGACGAGGCGGGCACGACCGACGTCTGGCGGTGGATCCGCTACGAGTTCGGCGGGATCGTCCGGCTCATCGCCCGGACCGACAAGGCGTTCATCGCGGCGGTCAACGGCGCCGCCGCGGGCGTCGGCCTCGCCTTCGCGCTGACCTGCGACCTCGTCCTGGCCTCGGAGCGGGCCCGCCTCGTCCCGGCGTTCGGGCGGCTCGGCCTGCTGCCCGAGGTCGGCACGAGCTGGGCGCTCACCCGCCGCCTCGGCTACCAGGGCGCCTTCGCGTTCTACGCCCGCGGCCACCACCTCGATGCCCGCGAGGCCCACGCGCTCGGCCTCGTCCACGAGGTCCACCCGCACGACGAGCTGCTCGCCGCCGCGGACGCCTGGTGCGAGCGCATCGCCGCGCTGCCGCCGCACGCGCTGGCGATGACCAAGCCGCTGCTGCGCGCGTGCGCGGACGCGAGCTGGGACGCGGCGCTGACCCTCGAGGAGTTCGCCGAGCCCTCGTGCTTCACGACGAGCGCGTTCGCCGGCGCGGTGGAGGCGCTGCGGACGCCACGCTGAACGGCAGCCGACCGGCCGCCTAGTGGACGCGTCAGCCGCGGCCCTTCCAGCCGACGGTCACCACCTCGTCGCCCATGACGACCGTGGGGACCATGCCGGTGTTGCGGGAATGGCGCATCAGCTCGGCGCGCCAGTCGTTGCGCGTGGTCGCGTCGCGCTCGACGAACTCGATCCCCTCGGCCCGCATGGCCTCCCGCGCCTC
Source organism: Solirubrobacteraceae bacterium (assembly GCA_036506755.1). Lineage (GTDB taxonomy): Bacteria > Actinomycetota > Thermoleophilia > Solirubrobacterales > Solirubrobacteraceae > DASXRF01. Next base: position 22,209 of record DASXRF010000047.1, read on the forward strand.
GGCGCAGTACGGGCAGTTCGGCTTGACGTACATGATCCGCGTGGGCATGTCAGCCCGCCGCGTCGGGATTCCCCGTCGCCTGCCCGGGGTCCGCGTCGCGCTCGGGCTTGGACTCCGGCGCGCCCTCGCCGCCCTGGCCTCCGCTGCGCGGCGGGCTCCCGCCCTGCGGCGACGCCCCCGGCGGCTGCTCCTCGGGATAGCCCTCGCCGATGTCGCGGCCGATACCGGCGTCGGTCGTGTCGGCCTGGCGCTCGTCGCTCATGCGATCGCTGCTACCCGCCGCGGCTGGGCGTCACGCAGGTTGTGCGATTAACACAAATAGGCCTAGAAGAGGCCGGGCAGCGCGTTGCCCGCGTCGCGGGCGAGATCGAACAGTGGCCCGGGCACGATGCCGAGCACGAGCGACGCCGCGCCCGCGACGATGGTCAGCAGGTACACCTCCCAGCCGGCCGCGCGCGGGCCGCCGAGCGTCGGGTCGCGCTCGAGGACGTCGGGCTCGACGTCGACGTCGCCCGCGCCGCCCGCCATGACCGGCGCGGTCGTGCGCAGCGGCGCCTCGCTCATCCACATCACCGCGACGATCCGCAGGTAGTAGGCCAGCGAGATCATCGACCCGATCACGATGAACACGCCCAGCCACGTGTACTCGCCGTCGACCGCCGCCCCGATCAGGTTGAACTTGCCGATGAACCCCGCCGTGGCCGGGATGCCGGCGAGGCCGAGCATGCTGATCGTCATCGGCCAGGCGAGCAGCGGCCGCGAGCCGCCCAGGCCGGCGAGCGCGCTCATGTCGTCGCCCAGCGAGGTCTCGCGCTCGCGCGCGACGACCACGGCGAAGGCGGCGAAGTTCATGACGAGGTAGACGGCCAGGTAGAAGACCGTGGCCTGGACGCCCACCCGCGTCGCGACGACGACGCCGGCGAGCATGTAGCCCGCCTGGGCGACGCCCGACCAGGCGAGGATGCGCTTGAGGCTCGACTGGCCCAGGGCGCCCACGTTGCCGACCACGATCGTGATGGCGGCGAGCGTCGCCACCGCCGGGGCCCAGTTCTCCTGGGCGTCGATCAGCGCGACGTCGAAGAGCCGCAGGAAGACGCCGAGCGCCGCCGCCTTCGTCGCGGTGGCCATGAACGCGGTGATCGGGGTCGGCGCGCCCTCGTAGACGTCGGGCGTCCACTGGTGGAACGGGGCGACCGAGGCCTTGAAGCCCAGGCCCGTCACGACCAGCGCGACGCCGGTCAGGAACAGCGGGTCGGTCAGCGTCGAGGACGTCCGGCCGAGCGCGGCGGCGATGCCGCTCATGTCGGTCGAGCCGGTCGCGCCGTAGATGAGCGCCAGGCCGTAGAGGAGCGTGGCCGAGCCGACCGACCCGATGACGAGGTACTTCAGCCCCGACTCCAGCGACGTCGCGCGGCGCAGCTCGGATGCGCACAGGACGTAGAGCGGGATCGAGAGCAGCTCGAGGCCGAGGAAGAGCGTGACGAGGTTCGTCGCCTCGACGAGCACGAGCATGCCTCCCGCGGAGGCCAGCACGAGCGAGAACCACTCGCCGTGCGCGGCCTCGCGCGGGGCCAGCGCGCGCCAGCCGAGCAGCGTGGTGGCCAGCGCCGCCGCCAGGAAGACGCCGTTGAGCGCGAGCGCGAGGTCGTCGACGCGCAGCGCGCCGGCGATGATCGACGTGTTGGCGTCCCACTGCCAGATGGTCAGCCCGAGCGCGGCGCCCAGCACCCCCACCGACAGCAGCGGCACGACCGTCTCGCGGATCACGCGCGCGCGCATCAGGCCGGCGAGCAGCACGACGATCGAGCCGCCGAGCAGGGCGACGATCGGCGACAGCGCGGCCCAGTCGATGTGCGGGCCCTTGACGGCGGAGGCGGCCGCGATCACGGCTGCTCCTCGTAGGTGACGCCGACGACCGCGTCGCGCGCGAACGTCGCCCCGTGGGTGCGGGCGTCGAGCGCCGCGACCGCCGGCCGGATCGCGCTCTGCGTCGAGCGCTCCCCGCGCTGAAGCGCGATCTGGGGATACAGCGACAGCGCCAGGGTCGCGACGACCAGCGGCACGAGGACGAGCTCGTCGCGCAGCCTGAGCTCGCGCGAGGCGACCTTCGGCCCGACACGGTTGTGCATCGTGCGGATGTACATGCGCAGCGTGTAGACGGCGGCCAGCGCCACGCCGGCGAAGGCGACGATGGCGATGACGATCTTGGCCTGGAAGACGCCGAGCAGGATGTAGAACTCGCCGA
>DASXRF010000048.1:0-13396 GCA_036506755.1 Solirubrobacteraceae bacterium
GTCGTCGTCGGCGACGTCCGCGACCCTGACGCCCGCCGCCGCGCGCTCGACGGCGCGCAGGCCGTCGTGCACCTCGCGGCCATTGTCGGCGACCCGGCGTGCGCGCGCGACCCGGAGCTCTCCCAGGCCGTCAACGTCGACGGCTCGCGCGCGCTGGCCGATGACGCGCGCGCGCTGGGCGTCGAGCACCTCGTCTTCGCCTCGACGTGCTCGAACTACGGGCGCATGGCCGACCCCACCGTGCCGATCGCCGAGGACGGCGTGCTGGCGCCCGTGTCGCTGTACGCCAGGCAGAAGGTCGGCATCGAGCGCGGGCTGCTCGCGTCCAACGGCATGGCGACGACGTGCCTGCGCTTCGCGACGGTCTACGGCATGGCCCCCCGCATGCGCTTCGACCTCACCGTCAACGAGTTCACGCTGTGGCTGTGGGCGGGGCGCACGCTGGAGGTCTTCGGCGAGCAGTTCTGGCGGCCCTACATCCACGTGCGCGACGCGGCGCGCGCCGTGCGCACGGTCCTGGACGCGTCCGGCGAGCACGTCGCCGGCCAGGTCTTCAACGCCGGCCGCTCCACCGAGAACTATCGCAAGCTTGATCTCGTCGAGGCGATCCGCGAGCAGCTGCCCAACCGCGGCGAGGTCCGCTTCGTGCACCGCGACGAGGACCCGCGCGACTACAAGGTCAGCTTCGAGAAGATCTGCGGCGAGCTCGGCTTCGAGACGTCGCTGACCGTCCCGCAGGGCATCGCCGAGATCGTCGCCACGCTCGAGCGCGGCGCGCTGCCCGACGCTTTCGACCGCCGCTACAGGAACACGCCCTAGCCGCCCATGAGAGCCGTCATCCTCGCCGGCGGGCTCGGAACGCGCCTGCGGCCCTACACCACGATCATCCCCAAGCCGCTCGTCCCGATCGGCGACCGGCCGATCCTCGAGCACATCATGGGGCGCCTGGCGCGCTGCGGCGTGCGCAAGATCGACCTCTGCGTCAGCCACCTGGGCGAGCTCATCCAGCTGTACTTCTCCCAGGAGGGCATGGTCCCGCCGGAGGTCGAGCTCGCCTGGCACTGGGAGGACGAGCCGCAGGGGACCGCGGGCGCGCTGCGCACCGTCCCCGGGCTGGACGAGACGTTCATCGCGATGAACGGCGACATCCTCACGTCGCTGGACTACCGCGAGCTGATCGCCTTCCACCGCGAGCAGGGAGCGGCGCTCACGATCGCCACGCACGCCAAGGCGGTGCCCGTCGACCTCGGCGTCATCGAGACCGACGCCGGCCGCGTGGTCGGCTACCGCGAGAAGCCGACGCTGCACTACGACGTCAGCATGGGCATCTACGTCTACGAGCCGCGCGCGCTGAAGCACCTGCGGCCGAGCGGCCCCTGCCAGTTCCCCGATTTCGTCGTCCGGCTGCTCGAGGCCGGCGAGCACGTCGCGGCGTTCCAGAGCGACGCGGAGTGGTACGACATCGGGACGGTCGACGAGTACGAGCGCGCGATCGCCGACACCAAGCTCTTCGCGGACGACGCGCCCGCCCTGCGCCGGAGCATCGGCCGGTTGCGCTGAGGGCGCGATGCCGACGGTCGACGTCGTCATCCCCGCGTACAACGAGGAGCGCCACATCGGGCGCTGCCTCGACTGCGTCCTGGGGCAGGACTACCCGGCCGAGAAGGTGAACGTCTACGCCGTGGACGCGGGCGGCGGCGACGCGACGGGGCGGATCCTGCGCGAGCGCGCGGCGGCCGAGCCGCGGCTCACGGTGCTGGGCGGCGAGCGGCGCCGCCGGCAGCCCGAGGCGCTGAACCTGGCGGTCGCCGCCGGCGGTGGCGAGCTCGTCGCGCGCGTCGACGCGCGCAACTTCATCGCACCCGACTACCTCTCGAAGGCCGTCGCGGCGCTGGCCGAGGCCGGCCCGGAGGTCGCGGTCGTCGGCGGGCATCGCGACCACCGCGGCGAGACGCCGTTCGGGCGGGCCGTCGCGCTGGCCCAGACGTCGCGGCTCGGGGTCGGCGGGAGCGTCTACGTCAGCCGCGCGCAGCGGACGCTGGTCGACACGGTGCCCTACGGCGTCTTTCGCCGCTCGGCGCTGGACGCGGTCGGCGAGTTCGACACCGCGCTGCCCGTCGCCGAGGACGAGGACATGACGTGGCGGCTGCGTGAGGCGGGCTACAAGGTTCTGCTCGATGCGGGGCTCGAGCAGGTCTACGTCCCCCGCTCGTCGTTCGCGGCCGCGTTCGAGCAGTACCGCGTCTACGGGCGCAACCGCGTGCGCGTCGTGCGCAAGCACCCCGGCTACCTGCGCCCGTACCACCTGGTCCCCGCCGCCGCGGTGGCGCTCGGCAGCGCAGCGGGCGCGCTGGCGCCCTTCTCGCGGACCGCGCGGCGCGCGCTGTGCGCCGGCGCGGCGGCCTACGGCGGCGTGCTCGCGCTGAACGCCGTTCGCGCCTCGCCGGACGAGCCCGCCCTGGCCGCGCGCGTCGCCGCGGCCTGCGTGGCGCTGCATGCCGGCTACGGCGTGGGCATGCTGGCCGAGCTGTCGCGTCCCGCTTCCTAGACTCGAGCTCCCGCGTACGCCATGGCCACCCGACCCGCCTCGCTGCCGGAATCGACGACCACCGCGGTGGCCGCCGGGGCGCTGGGGGCGGCGGCGCTCGTCGGCGGCCTCATGACGGTCAGCGTGCCGGCCGGGATGGCCGCCCTGCTGGGCATCTGCTACGCGCCGCTGGCGATGGTCAACCTGCGGCTCGGCCTCGCGCTGTGGGTGCCGCTCACCTTCCTCGAGGGACTGCCGCTGTTCAACGCCGGCGGCAAGGCCGCCGGGCTGGTCATCGCGCTGGCGTGGCTCGGCTCGGCGCGGGCAGTGGCCCCGCGGCTCTCGGCCTTCGTCGGACGCCACCGCGCGACCGCCGCCGGGCTGGCGGGGTTCGTCGTGTGGATCACGCTGTCGGTGGCCTGGGCCGCGTCGCCCTCGACCGCCGCCGGGGACCTGTGGCACTGGTACGTGCTCGCGCTGATCTTCCTCGTGCTCGTCACCGTCGCCGCGGACGCGCGGACGATCCGCATGGTGCTGCACGGGCTGGTCGTCGGCGCGGTGCTCTCGGTGATCATCGGCGGCTTCTACGGCGGGCTGTCGTCCGAGAGCGTCGACCTGGTCGCGGAGACCAGCGGTCGTCTCTACGGCGCGGCGGGCGACCCGAACTTCCTCGCCGCCGGGCTCGTGCCGGGCATGGTCGTGGCGGCGGGCCTGATCGCCGCGACCCGGTCCTGGCTCGTGCGCTCCTGGCTGCTGTGCGCGCTCGCGGTGATGGCGGTCGGGATCGCCGCCTCGGAGTCGCGCGGCGGCGTCATCGCGATGGTGATCACGCTCTTCGTCGCGCTGGTCTTCTTCCGCCGGCGCCGCGCGTACGTGCTGCTGCTCCTGCTGGTCACGCTGGGGCTCGGCGGCGCCTGGTTCGCGACGACCCCCTCGGCCTGGCAGCGCGTCACGACCTTCAACGACCAGGGCAGCGGCCGCAGCGACATCTGGCGCGTCGCGCTGCGCGTCGCCGGCGACCACCCGCTCACGGGGGCCGGGCTCGCCAACTTCCAGGTCGTCTCCAAGGACTACGTCCGCCGGCCGGGAAGCCTCAAGCGGCTCGAGTTCGTCGTCGACCGGCCGCACGTCGCGCACAACCTGTACCTCGAGACGCTGTCGGACACCGGCGCGATCGGCCTCGCCCTCCTGCTGATGTTCATGGGCGGCTGCCTGCTCGCGGCGTGGGTCGCGGGCATGCGCTTCGAGCGCGCCGGCAACGCCGAGCTCGAGGCGCTCTCGCGCGCGGTCCTCGTCGCCGGGATCGCCTTCATGACCGCCGCCGTCTTCATCTCGGCGGGCGAGGACAAGCGGCTGTGGATCCTGCTCGCCCTCGGCCCCGCGCTGCGGGGCGTCGCGGCCCGGGGGGCCTAGGTTCGCTCCCGTGCGGGCGTCGCGGCGGGTCGCGGCGGCGTCGGCGCGTAGGCGCTCGTCCGGGAGGCGTCCCCGGCGTCTTGCCGCGCGGCGCGGGCGCAGACGAGGCGGAGTTCCCCTCGGTGCCACCGGACCAGGCCGCGACAACCGTCACCGCCCGGGCGGAGCGCACCCGCCTAGTAGATGCGCGGCCCGTCGCCGCGCAGGCGCAGCGCGCGGTGCAGCGCGATCGCCCCGCCCAGGAGCGCCATGGCGAAGAACGGCGCGAGGTCGTCGGTCGCGAAGAACGCCGCCTCGTCGACGCCGCGCAGCGAACGCAGCCAGCGGCGCGCGCCGAGGCGCCCGTCGGCCCGCAGGCGGATGAACGTCCCGACGTCGTACGGCTCCATCAGCCACTTGCGGCCGTCGGGAACGCGGTCGGGCGGGATCGGCCGCCCGGTGAGGTCGAGGTAGAGCGCCCGCGCGACGTCGACGCCGCCCTCGCCGACGAACAGGCGGAACGTCCCGCCCAGGCGCGGGTTGACGTCGAGCAGCTTGTAGCGCCCGTCGCGCTCGTCGTAGCGGTAGCCGCAGTCGAGGATGCCGCGGTAGCCGAGGTCGCGCATGAAGCGGCGGGTGAGCTCGTCGACCGCGGGGTTGGAGGCGGTGATCCCCAGGCTGGTCATCCCGGTGTACGGCGGGGCCTGGCGCAGCTTGCGGCCGATCGCCGCGAACCGGCACTCCGAGCGCTCGTCGAAGTAGCCGTTGAACATCCAGACCGACGATGGGTCGCCGGGGATGTACTGCTGCAGCATCAGGTTGGGCTCGGCGGGGTCCTCGAGGCGGTCGTAGGCGGCCAGCAGGGCGCCGGCGTCCTCGACGATCAGCGTGCGCTCGCCGCCGCGCTGGTCCATCCGCCCGCCGTCGATGGCCTTGAGCACGACCGGGAAGTCGGTCGCGGCGGCGAAGCGCTCGACGTCGGCGCGCGAGGACGGGAACTCGGTGTCGGGCGTGGGGATGCCGTGCCGGCGGCACAGCTCGTGCATGCCGCGCTTGTCGGACAGCGCGCGGGGAAGGCCGTCCGGCTGCAGCGGCAGGGTGAACGCCTGGGCGAGCGCGCTCTGGTGATCGGCGACGACCATCGTCGAGACGTCGTCGGTCGTGACGAGGATCGGCCGGCCGCCCACCCGCCGGGCCACGTCGAGCAGGAACTCCGCCGTCGCGGCGGGGGGCGCGCCGTCGACGTCCCAGACGAAGACGTCGCGCAGGTAGCGCGAGCGGGCCGCCGCCGGGCGGGCGTGGTCGTGCACGGCGTAGACGGGCACGCCGAGCCGGCCCAGGGTACGGATGAGCCCCAGCCCGAGGCTGATCTTCATGACGACGACCGGCGTGGACGCGTCGGCGATCATGCCGACGCGCGCGCGGCGCGTCGGGTGACCGGCGCGAGCATCCCGACCTCGCCGCCGGTCAGCGGGAACACGGCGTCGAGGTCGTCGACGTGCTCGAGGATGAACTCGAGGTCGGAGACCTGGCCGGTCTTGCGCAGGTACTCCGCGCTGTGGCCCAGGGCGCACGCCTCCACCGGCGCCGACCGCCACCGGGCGACGAGCTCCTCGGTGCTCTCGCCGGCGGCGGTGAAGCCGCGCTCGAGCAGCGCGGCGGCGATCCAAGCGCAGCACAGCGCGTCCTCGTCGCGGAACTCGTTGCGGCTGCCGGCGCCGATGACGGCGATCGGCTGTCCGTCGCCGGCGGCGAGGTGCTCGGCCTGGGCGGTGACGTTGCGCAGGCAGGCGGCGTACGCGGCGGGCGCCAGGCGCGCCTCCCACATGAGCGGCGTGCCCGACGTCGAGAGCAGGATCATCGGCCGCTCGACGTCGGGGCGCGGGGCGATCTGCGCCGGGCTGTTGGTCAGGTGGAAGCCGTACGGGGCGTTGCCGCCGAGCTCGCCGACGAGCAGCGGGTTGTCCAGGCGCGCGGCCAGCGGGACGGCCGTCTCGAGCGACGGGACCGGGAAGCAGCGGCGGCCCGACGAGACGGCGCTGACCGCGGTCGTCGTGGCGCGGATCACGTCGACGGCCACGATCGTGTGCGTGGCCGCGTAGCGCCCGACGCTCTCCGGGAAGCAGTCGACGACGACGGTGCGCTCCATCAGGCGCGCGCTCGCGGTCGGAGGGCCGGGTTGCCGAAGGCGTCGGAGTGCAGCCCGCGGCGGTAGATCTCCACCCGCAGCAGCTCCTCGAGGCGGACGTTGGACAGCCGGACCGCGGGGCCGAAGTGGTCGAGCAGGCGGAACTGGCTCCACTTGCTGGGCGCCTCGAAGATCACGGTGTCGAGGGCGAACGCCTCGGCGAAGCGATCGGCGAGCGCCGTGTCGAAGCCGCCGTGGTCGTCGAACAGGCCGACGTCGCGGGCGCTCTCGCGCGCCTCGACGACGAGGCGCTCCGCGCCGGCCTCCAGCCACGCGCGGCCCTCGGCGATCAGCTCCTCGACCTCGGCCGCGCCGAAGGCGCCGGCGTGCTTGGAGCCGAGCTCGACCTCGACGCCGAGGCCGCGCTCGCGGGCCGCCCCGACGACCTCCGGCGGCGCCAGCGGCATGTCGGTGAAGCCGCGCCCGCACTCGATCTTCGACATCCCGACGTCGGCGCAGAGGTCGAGGTAGTCGGGCAGCGCGCCCTGGGCGACGGCGATCTCGAACGGGCCGCCGCCGGTGATGGTCGGCACGCCGTGGGTGCGCGCGGCGGCGACCTTGCGGCGCGTCGCGCCCTCGTCGGCCACGAGCCAGCAGGCCATCGAGATCTTCAGGCCGGCCATCAGGTGCGCGCTCTGCTCGAGGTGGCCCTCGAGCGTGACGGGGTCGTAGCCGGGGTCGAACGGGCACGTCCGCGGCGGCAGGTCGGGCACGCCGAGCAACGACAGGTAGTCGCGGGTGCGCATGTCAGCGCGCCCGGGCGAGGACGATGTGCTGGAAGCTCGCGTCGCGCAGCAGGCGCGCCCCGCGATCGGCGCGGCGCTGCAGCGCGGCCTCGAGGCGGATCATCGCCCGCTCGGGCAGCAGCGGCTGGCCGGAGGGCGCGAACGGGCCGTAGCCGACCGGCTCGACGCGCTCGGGCTCGAGGCCGGCGGCGGAGAGCATGGCAAGCAGCTCGTCGCGGTCGTAGAGATGCATGAGGAAGTCGGAGGGCGCGGGCGTGGGGAGCACGCCGCGGCGCCGCAAGGTCCGGCGCAGCGACTGGAGGACCGGGCGCAGCGGCGCCCGCCGGCGCGGATCGATGCGGCTGCTCAGCCGCGCGCGGTTGTCCGACGTGAGGATCACCGCCGCGCCCGGGCGGGCGACGCGCGCCATCTCGCGCAGGCCGGCCTGCGGGGCGTGCAGCCAGGGCACGACGCCGATCGCCACGACGAGGTCGAACGCGTCCGAGGGCTCGTCGAGCGCGTGCACGTCGGCCGTGGCCGCAGTGAGGTGGTCGGCGACCCCGCCGGCCGCGGCGCGCTCGCGCAGCACGGCGAGCATCGCCTCGCTCGGCTCGACGGCCTTCACCCGATGACCGCGGCGGGCGAGCTCGACGGCGACCACGCCCGCCCCCGCACCCACCTCGAGCACGTCGGAGCCCGCGGGCAGGCGGAGCTCGTCGACGAGGGCGAGCACGCGGTCGCGGCGGCGCCGGTAGACGGCTCCCTCGGTCGTAGGCGCCTCGTAGACGTCGCGCCACCAGCGCGCGGCGGCGTCGAAGTGCGCGTCGACGTCGGACTGTGAGCCACGCGTCAACACGCCGGATCCATCGACGTGAAGGTGGAGGTCGGAGCCGGCGTCCACGGGGCGGTGGCCGAGTATATGAGCGCCGCACGCTGGACCCGGGAGGCTCGTTGCTCTAGATTCACGCGCTCGCCCGCGGCGGGGGGCCACGCACGGATGCACGACAGGGACTGGGCACGGACAGGGTCGGCACGCGCGCTCGCGCTCGCCGTCGCGCTCGTCGTGCTCGGCGCCGGCGGCTCCGCGCCGGCTGCGGCGGCGTCGCCGCCGTCGTTCCGCCCGGGCGTGGTGCTCGTCGGCTTCCAGCCCGGCGTCCCGGCCGCGCGCCGGCGGGCGATCGCGCGGGCCGCCGGCGCCGTGGGAAGCCGCCGCGTCGGCGCGGGGGTCCGCCTGCGCGTCGGACGGGCGAGCGTGCTCGCCGCCGTGCGGTCGCTGCGCCGCCGCCGCGAGGTCCGCTACGCCGAGCCCGACTACCTCATGCGCGCCGCCGCCGTCCCCGGCGACCCGGCGTTCCCGCTGCAGTGGGGCCCGGCCGACGACGGCGCGACGGCCGCCTGGGATGTCAGCACCGGCAGCCGATCGATCGTCATCGCCGAGGTCGACAGCGGCGTCGACTACAACCATCCCGACCTGGCCGCCAACATCTGGTCGAACCCGGGCGGCGTCGGCGGCTGCCCGGCCGGCACGCACGGCTTCAACGTGCTGACGGCCGCCTGCGACCCGATGGACGACGACGCCGCGTTCAGCGGGCACGGGACGCACGTCGCGGGCATCCTCGGGGCGGCGGGCGACAACGAGATCGGCGTGGCCGGCATGAACTGGTCGACGACGATCCTGCCCGTCAAGTGGCTGAACGCCTCGGGCTCGGGCTCGACCGGCGACCTCATCGCCGCGCTGGACTGGGTCGTGCGCGCCAGGCAGGCGGGGGTCGACATCCGGGTCGTCAACGACTCGGCCACCTTCGTGGGTACCGCGTTCTCGCAGGCGCTCTCCGACGAGATCGACGTCCTCGGGGACAACGGCATCCTGTTCGTCACGGCCGCCGGCAACACGGCCGACGACAACGACGATCCGCGGCTGCGGCGCTACCCGTGCGGCTACGACCGGCCGACCGAGATCTGCGTGACCGCCAGCGACCGCGACGACCGGCTGCCGAGCTGGGCGAACTACGGCGCGGCGACCGTCGACCTCGCCGCGCCCGGCGACCACGTCTACTCGACCCTGCGCGACGGGAGCTACGGCTTCATCAGCGGCGGCTCGATGGCCGCGCCCCAGGTGGCGGGCGCCGCGGCGCTGGTCCTCTCGCGCGCCGACCTGTCGGTCACCGAGCTGAAGTCGGCGCTGCTCGACAGCGTCGACCCCGTGCCGGCGCTCGCCGGGCTCGTCCGCACAGGCGGCCGGCTCAACGTCTGCCGGGCGCTGCCCGGCTGCGTCGCGGCGCCCCGGCCCGCGCCCGCGTCCACGCTGGGCACGACGACGATCGGGGCGGCGACGGACAGCTTCGGCGCCGACCGCAAGCGCGTGAACCGCGCCACGCTCGCCGAGCCCGGGACGCTCACGCAACTGCGCCTCTTCCTCGAGCCGGGCGGGGCATCGGGGCAGGCGTCGGTGCGCGGGGTGGTCTACGCGGACGCGGACGGGGCGCCGGGCGCGCTGCTGGGCGCGTCGGCCGAGCTCGTCTACCACGCCACGGATGCCCGCGGCTGGTACGACCTGCCGCTGGCCTCGCCGCTGCCGCTCGCCGCGGGCCGCTACTGGCTGGGCGTGCTGACCGGCGGTGCGGACCACGTGGCCGGCTTTCGCTGGCAGAGTGTCGCGGACAGCCGCGTGGGCAACGCGAACGGCTACGCCGACGGCCCGAGCGATCCGTTCGGCGCGGTCGGCAGCACGGACGACGAGCGGATGTCCCTGTACGGCGTCTACGAGCCGCGCGCGGCCGCCGGCGAGCCGACGCCGCCGGCGGCGGGTGACCAGGAGCCGGCGGCCGCGGGCGATCCGCCGCCGACCGCCGCGGGCGACGGGAGCGGACCGCCGGCGGCCACGGGCGCCGCCTGCGGATCACCCGCGGTCGCCGCCTGCGACGGGCCATCGACGGAGACCGGCGCGCCGGACTGTCCCGAGACCTCGCCGCTCGCGGGCGCGGCGGCGCACGGCGCCGGCCGCGGGCTTGCCTTCTCGCTGGCCGCGGGCAGCGGGCCGGTGGACGTGGAGGTCCTCACCGTGGACGGCGGCGGCTCCCTTGCGCGCTTCCACGCCCGGCGCACCTCGTTCGCCTGGCGCGGGCCGCGCCGGGCGCTGCGCGACGGCATCTACGTCGTGCGCTTCGCCTCGGGCGGCGACGAGCGGCGCGTCGCCGTCGAGCGCCGTGGCGGGAGCTTCCATGCCCGCCCCGCGTACGGGCTGCGGGCCGCATGCGGGGCCGTTCGGCTGTTCGAACTGGACGGGCCGGTCTTCGGCGGCCGGCACGCCCGCGCGCTCGGCATCTCCTACCGCCTCGCGACCACGGCCCGCGCGGAGGTGCGGGTCGTGCGCGGGGCGCGCATGCTGCGCCGCTTCGCCGCGCGCGCTGTGCCGGCCGGGCGGCTCGTGGCGGTGCGGCTGGCGTCGACGCTCATCCCGCCGGGCGACGTCCGCGTCGTCCTGCGGGTGACCGCCGCGGGGCGGACGCTGACGCGCACGCTCACCGCGCGGCGTCTGTGACCCGCCGTACTGTCACGGCGTGACCAACGCGCCCCGACCGCTGGGCCGAGCGGCCGTCGCGACCTACGGGACGACCGTCGCGGTCGCGGCGCTGTCGCTGGGCAACGTGCTGATCGTCGGGCGCGCGCTGGGACCGTCGGGACGGGGCAGCGTCGCCTTCCTCACGACGGTGACCTACCTCGTCGCGCAGCTCGCCACGCTCGGCGTCGCGCAGGCCAACGTCAACTTCGCCGGGCGCGAGCCCGCGTCGACACCGCGGCTGGCGACGAACTCGGTCCTGCTCGCCGCCGCCGGCGGCTCGCTGGCGGCGGCGCTCACGCTGGCGCTGATGGCGCTCGTCCCGGAGGCGGGCGGACCCGTCGGAGAGGGCCTGCGCTGGCTCGCGCTCGCCATGGTCCCCGCCGTCGTGCTCGGCGTGCTGCTCTACCAGCTGGCCGTCGCGCACTTCGCCTTCACCGCGAGCAACGTCAGCGCGCTGATCGCGCCCGTGATGAACGTCGCCGTCAACGGCGCGTTCGCCGCCGCGGGCGTGATCACGGTTCGCAGCGCGGTCAGCGTGTGGCTCGCGGGGCAGGTGGCCAACACGCTCTTCACGCTGTGGTACGTGACCGTGCGGCTCGGAGGCTGGGGCCGGCTGGACCTCGCGCTGGCCCGGCGCACGCTGTCCTTCGGCCTGAAGGCCCACGTCGGCTCGGTCCTGAGCCTGGCCAACTACCGCATCGACCAGTGGATCATGGGCGCGCTGACCAGCGCGCGGCAGATCGGGCTCTACAGCATCGCCGTCTCGTGGTCGGAGGCGCTCTTCTTCCTGCCCACCGCCCTCGCGCAGGTCCAGCGGCCCAACCTCGTCCGCGACGACCCGGCCGGCGCGGCGCGCCAGACCGCGGTCGTCTTCCGCGCCGCCGTCGTGATCACGATCGTCCTGGCGATCGCCGTCGCGGCGCTCGCGCCGGTCCTGTGCACGACGGTCTTCGGGCCGCGCTTCGCGGACTCGGTGCCCCAGCTGCGCATCCTGACCGCGGGGTCGCTCGGGATCGTCGCCACGAAGCTGCTCGGCAACGCGCTCGTCGCGCAGGGCCGGCCGCTCCGCCAGACGCTGGCGATCCTGACGTCCTTCGTGGTCATCCTCGTCCTCGACGTCGCGCTGATCCCGAGCCTGGGCGGCCTCGGCGCGGCGATCGCCTCGGCCGGCGCCTACGCCGCCGGCGGCGTGGTGGTGGTGGCGGTGTTCGCCCGCACGTTCGGCCTGCCCGCCTCGGAGCTGGTCCCGCGGCCGAGCGACGTCACGGCGCTCGTGCGCAACGCGCGCACGCTGACGCGCCGCAGCGCGATAGGGGTCTGACCCCTCTTTCAGTCAATGGCAGAGCTCGTCGAGCAGCGCCGCCACGTCGGCGGCGACGCGGCGGCGGTCGAAGGGCGCGAGCTGCTCGGGCGCCAGCGGCGCGGGCGGGTCGGCGAGCAGCCGCTCGATCGCCGCGGCGATCGCCGGCGGGTCGTCGTGGAGGGCGACGCCGTCGTCGGCGCCCAGGCGCTCCAGGAGGCGCCGCAGGGCGCTGTCGGGCCCGGTGAGGGCCAGCACGGGGACGCCGAGGGCGAGCGCCTCGTAGAGCTTGCCCGGGACGGCCGTCTCGTCGCCGGGCGTGAACAGGACGACGGCGACGTCGGCCGTGCGCATGGCTTCCACGGCCTCGCGCCAGGACGTCGGGGGCCGCACGTCGACGTCGACGGCGTCGCCGGCCGCCTCGAGCTTCGCGGCGCTGCGGTCGTTGATGCCTCCCACGAGCACCAGCCGGACCCGGTCGCGCAGCTCGGGGCGCGCCAGGGCGTCGACGAGGCCGTCGATCGAGCGCCTCCCGTAGAGCGTGCCGGCGTGGGCGAGGACCGCGCGGTCGCCGCGGGGCGGGCGCGGCGCGCCGCGCAGCTCGAGCAGCACCGGCTGAAAGCCGTTGGGCAGCACGGCGATGCGGTCGCTCGCCTCGGGGTGCAGCTCGGCGAGCCGGGCCGCCGCCTCCGGCGTCATGCAGACGACGCGCGCCGCGCGCGCCACCGCCCGGGCCTGCAACCGGCGCAGGAGGGGCCGCCCGGCGTCCAGGCCGGGGTCGCCGGCCCACAGGTCGCGCAGCTCGAGGACGAAGGGCAGGCCCGCGCGCTCGGCGGCGGCCGCCGCGGCGAACATCGCGGGGTGGGGCGGACAGGTCACCCACACGACGTCCGGTCGCCGCCGGGCGATCGCCTCGGCGATGGGGCGCCGCCCGCGCACCGCCCAGAGCGGGTCGTGGGCGAGCAGCCCGGGGTTCAGGCCCAGGGGGCGCAGGACGCGCCAGGCGACGCCGGCGCCGGCTCGTAGCGCGTTGCGCGCGCGCCGGCTCCGGGTCCGCGCGAGCACCGACGCCGCCCCGCCGGGATCGCCGCTCCCGAAGGCGGTGTCCACCTCCCAGCCCAGCTCGGGCAGCGTCTCCAGGAGGTAGCGCCAGCGCACGCTCGCGCCGCCGTGCAGGTCGATGGGGCGCTGGCTGACGAGCAGCAGCCGTGGCATGGCGGGCGAGCCTAGTGCCGCGTCAGCCAACCTTCGCCCCGTTCGGCGGGCCCTCGCCGCGCCGGGCGCGGCCGTCGGGCTTGAACGTGCCACCAGCCTGCCCTGCGCCCGCCGCCCACGCCAGGCACGACGATGGCTCCGCCGGCGACGAGGCGAATGTTGCCTGACACCGCACTAGTGGACCCGTCCGCAAGTCCGACGGGTTTCGGACGCCGTCCGCTGCAGCCCGGCGCCGCGCGACGGTCCTCGATGTGGCTGGGCCACACCTTCGGACGTCGCGCGGCCCCGGTCGGGACCGGACGACGCCCGACGACCCGCCGGACTTACGGACGCGCCCACTAGCAGGCGCCCGGATTCTGCTGACAGAAGCCCTGGAAGCCGCCGGGCGAGGCGCCGCCGGTGCCGCCGCCCTGCTGGGGCGCGGTGCCGCCGCCCTGCTGGGGTGCGGTGCCGCCGCCGGTGCCGCCACCGGTCGGCCCGCCGCCGG
>DASXRF010000049.1:0-2036 GCA_036506755.1 Solirubrobacteraceae bacterium
ACCGCCGAGGACGGCTACCAGGCGCAGCGCTCGTACTCGATCGCGTCGGCGCCCGAGCTCGGCTCGCTCGAGATCACCGTGGAGCTGATCGACGACGGCGAGGTCTCGCCCTACCTCGTCGAGGAGGTGCGCTCCGGCGACCGATTCGAGGTGCGCGGGCCGATCGGCGGGCACTTCAGCTGGTCGGTCGCCGAGGGCGGCCCGCTGCTGCTGGTCGGCGGCGGCTCGGGGCTGGTCCCGCTGATGTCGATGCTGCGCCACCGGGCCGCGCGGCGCAGCGACGTCGAGGCGCGCGTCCTGGTCTCGGCGCGCAGCGGCGAGGACGCGCTCTATCGCGACGAGCTCGCGGCGCTCGAGCCGGTCGCCGGCCTGCGCGTCGCCTGGACGTTCACGCGCACGCCCCCGCCCGGATGGACGGGCTGGGACCGGCGCGTCGACGCCGCGATGCTCGAGGCGGTCGGGCCGCCGCCGCGTGCCGGCGCGCGCTGCTTCGTGTGCGGGCCGACGCCGTTCGTCGAGGCCGTCGCCGAGCTGCTCGTGCGGGCCGGCCACGACCCGCACGCCATCCACGCCGAGCGCTTCGGTCCCACGGGAGGATGAGATGAGCGAGCTGCACACCGACGGCAACGGCGTCGCAGGGCTGCTGGAGGAGATCCTGGCCGTCGAGGTCACGACGATCGCGCGGACGTGCCAGTCGTGCGGCGACCGGCAGCCGCTCGGGGCGCATCGGGCCTACCAGGGCGCCGGCGTCGTGCTGCGCTGCCCGAGCTGCGGCGACGTGGCGGTGCGCGTCGGCGTCCATGCCGACGGCCTCACCGTCGAGTGGCGCGGGACCTACCGGATCTACGAGGGCACCACCTCGTAGGTCATGTTGTCGCCGTGCTGCTGGGTGTAGAACCAGCGCCAGCCGCCCTGGAACAGGTTGGGGAGGCGAGCGCCGAGGACGCCGTTCGGGCCCGGGTCGCCGTCGGAGACGAGGAGCCCCGTGAGCTCGTTGTCGCCGTCGTTCTTGCCGAACCCACCGTTCGCCGAGTCGATCGTCGCCGACGCGTCGCGGCCCTCGGCCACCCATCGCACGGGCTGGCGCGCGTTGTCCGAGTAGTCGGTCGTGACGTCGAAGGCGTAGCCCGAGTCGAGCGCGTTGCGCTGGGCGTGCAGCGTGTCGCCGGCGTCCTCGACGAACGCGATCTTGTCGCGGGACAAGAAGGTGACGTTGTCCAGGCCCGTATGGGCCTGGTCGCCGCGGTAGAAGAGCGTGAGCTTGCCCGTGGCGGCCGACGGGCTCGCCTGGACGAGCCTCTGGACGCCGCCCCAGCCGCCGGCGCTGCCGTTCTCCGGGCTCGTCGCGTTGGTGTCGCCGGTCTCGTCGAAGTAGAACTCGGTGAAGTGCGAGCCGGGGCGGAAGACGCCGTTCTCGGGCCGCTTGAACGGCGTGGCCTGCGCCGCCTTGGCCAGCGCGTTGGCGTTGAACGGCGCCGTGCCGTCGGTCGCCGTGTCGTGCACGGCGACCCAGCGCGTGTCGAGCTGCCCGCCGTAGCTGTGCAGCTGGACCTGGCCGTCCGGGTCGAGCGCCGCCTGAGAGTCGAACGTGATCGGCTGTCCCGAGCTGTCGAGCACCTGCAGGGCCTCGAGGCGGCCGTCGTGCAGGTCGCCGGGCCGGCGCGGCACGTAGCGGTAGACGAAGCTGTTGGGCCGCTTGGCCGTGGTGCCCGCCTTGCCCGAGCCGCCGATGTCCTCGACGATCCACAGGTTGCCGGCGGAGTCGTCCTGGATGCCCTCGTAGCCGCCGCGGCCGAGCGCGCCCGAGACGTCCTCGACGGTCGACGGGTAGCCGGGGGTGGCGGCGTACGTCGGCCGGCCGGCGCTCTCGGTCGTGAAGATCAGGCGCTGCGCCCACGGATCCCACGTCGACCCGTCGATCGTGGCGATCGGCTTGCCGTCGGCGTCCCTCGCGGCGAGGAGCGTCACGCGGTGTGCGGCGTCGGCGTCGAGGTTGACGCGCGTGATGTAGCCGCGCTGGTCGGCCGCGTTCTCGT
>DASXRF010000050.1:0-9389 GCA_036506755.1 Solirubrobacteraceae bacterium
CTAACGGTCAAGACCGTCGAGACGCACCTATCCAACGCCTACCGCAAGCTCGACATCCGCTCCCGGCGCGAGCTGGGCTCGGCGCTGGCCGGCTCCGGCTCCTGAGCGCCGCCGGTCACGCTGCGGCCGCGGAGTACGAGCGCGATCGCCCCGAGCACCTCGGCGCGCTCGCCGAGGACCCCGGCGACCACGTCCACGTCGGTCGCCGCCGAGGGGATCGCGGCGCGCGCCAGCGCGCCGCGCAGCGGGTCGAGTAGGAGGTCGCCCGCCGCCCCGAGGTCCCCGCCGACGACGATCCGCTCGGGGTTGAACAGGTTGCAGAGGTTCGCCGCCGCCGCGCCGATCGCCGTGCCCGCGTCCGCGATGACGCGCCGGCACGCCTGGTCGCCGGCGATCGCCCGCTCGAGGACATCGCGCATCGTCACGGGGCCGAGCGCCGGCTCGAGCAGCGCCAGCAGCGCCGGCCCGCCGACGAGGGTCTCCAGGCACCCGCGGTTGCCGCAGCGGCAGACCGGCCCGGTGGGATCGATGATCGTGTGGCCGATCTCGCCGGCCGTGCCGCCCGTGCCGCGGAACGGATGCCCGTCGAGGATCAGGCCGGCGCCGATGCCGGTCGCGACCTTGAGGTAGGCGACGTCGGCGCAGCCCCGCGCGGCCCCCCACGTCCACTCGGCCAGCGCGCCGAGATTCGCGTCGTTGTCGACCTGCACCGCGAGGCCGAGCCGCCGGCTCATCGCCTCGTGCGCCTCGACCCCGACCCACCCCGGCAGGATCGTCGAGGACCCGAGCCGGCCCGACGCCGCGTTGACCGGCCCGGGCACGCCCATGCCGGCGCCGACGACCGCCGAGGCCGGGACGCCCGCCTCGGCCAGGACCTCGCCGACCAGCCTGGCGGCGAGGGCCATCCCCTCGTCGGCCCGGTGGTCGGAGTCGATCTCCGCGCTGCGCTCGGCGAGCACGCGGTGGCCCAGGTCGGCGATCGCGACGCGGACGTGGCGCTTGCCGAAGTCGATGCCGAGCGCCGCGCCCGCCGTCGGGTCGAGGCGGACGACCGAGGCCGGACGGCCCCTGACGTCGCGCTCGCCGTCCGCCGTCCGGTCGGACTCGACGACGAGCGCCGCGTCGCGCAGCTCGGCGACGATGCTCGAGACCGTCGCGCGCGACAGCGCGGTCCGCCGGGCCAGCTCGGCGCGCGAGAGAGGCCCCGCCTCGCGCAGCGCGGCGAGCACGCGCCGGCGACTGGCTCGCCGCCGCGGATCGCCCCCGCCCGCCTCGCTGCCGCTCATCGGGCACACGGTGACGCGACCCGCTGCGTTTTGTCAAGTAGTGGCTGAATGATGTCTGCTTTGCCGTTGCAATAGGTTGCTACTTGACAGTTCTTCGGAGGCTTGCCAGCCTGTTGAACCGGAATCCAGGCAGGGGGAAAGCTTCGATGATGAGCAGGTCAGAACGCCGCCGGGCGTCGTGGATCGCCGTGCTCGCCGCGGCGCTGTCGCTGGGCCCGGCCGCGAGCCCGAGCGCCGCCGCCGCGCCGTGTCCCGACGCCGGCGCGCACCCGTGGTGCAACCGGTCGCTCTCGCCCGACGCCCGGGCCGGCATGCTGCTGCGAGCCCTCACCCAGGACGAGAAGATGACCCTGCTGTCGGGCGGCACCGCGGGCGAGCACACCGGCGCGACCCAGCCGATCGATCGCGTCGGCCTCCCGCCCGCCTACGTGACCGACGGCCCGGTCGGCGTGCGCCAGGGCTCGGCGACGGCGATGCCGACGCCGATGGCCGGCGCCGCGACCTTCGATCCCTCGCTCGCCTTCCTCTACGGCAAGACCGTCGGCAACGAGGCGCGCCTGAAGGGCAACGACGGCGTCCTCGCGCCGACCGTGAACATGATGCGCACGCCGCTGAACGGGCGCACGTTCGAGGCCTTCGGCGAGGACCCGTTCCTCGTCGCGCGCACGACTGCGAGCTGGATCGAGGGCGCGCAGTCCGAGGGCGTCTTCGCGACCGTCAAGCACTTCGCGGCCAACAACCAGGAGGGCGAGGACGAGACCGGCTCCACCGCCGCCCCCGGGACGTTCGTCGGGGCGGGCCAGCAGGACACCCGCTACGTCGAGAACTCGATCGTCGACGAGCGCACGCTGCGCGAGATCTACCTGCCGCAGTTCGAGGCAGCGGTCAAGGAGGCCCACACCGGCGCGGTCATGTGCTCGTACAACCGGCTCAACAGCGACTGGGCGTGCGCCAACCAGCACCTCATCGGCGACGTGCTCAAGCACGAGTGGGGCTACCGCAACCTCGTGATGTCCGACTGGGTCTTCGCCTCCCACCATGCCGAGACCGCCAAGCACCTCAACGGCGGCATGGACCTCGAGATGCCCTTCCCGCAGGCCTACACGTCGCCGCTGGTCAGCGCGGCGCTCGCGACCGGGCAGTCCAACCAGGCGGCGCTCGACGACCACGTGCGCCGCATCCTGCGCACGCTCTTCGCCTTCGGGTTCTTCGACCGTCCCGCCTATGCCAACGACGACGCGCAGATCGACAAGGCCGGCCACGCGCAGGACGCGCAGCGCATCGAGGAGTCGGCCATCACGCTGCTCGAGAACCGGGGCGCGCTGCCGCTCGACGCGGGCAAGCTCGGCTCGCTGGCGGTCATCGGGCCCTACGCGGACAAGTTCGTCACCGGCGGCGGCTCGGGCAACGTCACGCCGTTCTCGACGGTCACGGCGCTGCAGGGCATCAAGGCGCGCGCCGGCTCGGGCGTCACCGTGACCTCGGACGACGGCAGCGACGCCCCGCGCGCGGCGGGCGTCGCCAAGGCCGCCGACGCGGCCGTCGTCTTCGTCGGCGACTACGAGACCGAGGGCGCCGACCGCCGCTGCCTGAGCCTCGAGTGCCCCGACCAGGGCGACCAGGACGCCCTGATCGACGCGGTCGCCGCGGCGCAGCCCAACACGATCGTCGTGCTCGAGACGGGCGGGCCGGTCCTGACGCCGTGGCGCGACAAGGTCGCCGCGCTCGTCGAGGCGTGGTACCCCGGCGAGCAGGGCGGCGCGGCCATCGCCCGCGTGCTGTTCGGCGACGCCGACCCCGGCGGCCGCCTGCCGGTCACCTTCCCGCGCCAAGAGGCCGATCTGCCGACCGCGGGCGATCCCGAGAAATACCCCGGCGACGCGCAGCAGAACGTCCGCTACAAGGAGGGCGTCCTCGTCGGCTACCGCTGGTACGACGCCAAGGGCCTCACGCCCGCCTACCCGTTCGGCTTCGGCCTGTCCTACACGGGCTTCGCGTACCGCGACCTGGCGGTCAGCGCGGCCGGGGACGGCGCGACCGGCGCCACGGTCAGCTTCGACGTGACCAACACGGGCGCGCGCGCCGGCACCGACGTGGCGCAGCTCTACCTCGCGCTGCCGCAGCCCGCCGCCGACGTCGTCCAGCCGCCGCGCCAGCTCAAGGGCTTCGAGCGGGTGAAGCTCGACGCCGGCGAGACCAAGCGCGTGACGATGCATGTCGACCAGCGCGCGCTGTCCTACTGGGATGTCGACTCCGGCGACTGGCAGGTCGCGCCGGGCTGCTACGGCGTCATGGTCGGGCGCTCCTCGCGCGACATCGTCCAGCGGGCGACGCTCGCGGTGGGCGGCGCGCAATGCCCCGGGGCGGCGGCGAGCGTCCGCGCCTCGAGGGCGTGCGCCAGCCGGCGCAGCGTGCTCGTGCACCTGCGCGGCGTGCGCCGCTCGCAGGTGCGACGCGTGACCGTCTACGTCAACGGCGCGCGCCGGCGCGTGCTGCGCGGCGCGCGGCGCGCGGTCCGCGTCAACCTGGCCGGCCGCTCGGCCGGCGCGGTCCGCGTCCGGCTCGTCATCCGGACGCGCTCCGGGCGCACGCGCGTCGATCGGCGCACGTACCGCGTGTGCGCGCGGCGCCGCGCGTGAGCCGGGCCGGCGCCGCGGTCAGCGCCGCGTCCGGCGGCGCGCCGCGGCCTGGCGGCCGACCGTCGAGTCGGCCTGCAGGCCGCCGCGCTCGAGCTCGCGCTCGAGTCCCAGCTCGGTCGCCATGCGGGCGATGTCGCGGGCCTGGTCGTCGACGACGAAGGTGATGCCCACCCCGCTCGCCCCCGCGCGCGCGGTGCGGCCGACCCGGTGGACGTAGTCCTCGAGGGCCCCCGGCGCGTCGAAGTTGATGACGTGGGTGATGCCCTCGACGTCGATCCCGCGGGCGGCGACGTCGGTGGCGACCAGCGTGTCGATCCGCCCGGACTCGAAGCGCGCGAGGGCCCGCTCGCGCTGGGCCTGCGACTTGTCGCCGTGCATCGCCACCGCGTCGACGTCGCGCGTCCCGAGGCGCTTGACCAGCCGGTCCGCCCCGCGCTTGGTCCGCACGAACACGAGCGTGCGCGCCTCGCCCGCGCCGCGCAGCTCGTCGACGAGGTGGTCGAGCTTGCGCTCGTGGCGCACGCGGACGAAGCGGTGGTCGACGCGTCCGCGGCGCTCGGGCGAGGGCGCGTGGTCGTGGCGGCGCGCGTCGCGCGTGTAGCGGGCGGCCAGGCGGCCGACCTCGCCATCGAGCGTGGCGGAGAACATCAGCGTCTGGCGGTCGGCGAGCGTCATGGCGACGATGCGCTCGACCGCCGGCCGGAAGCCCATGTCGAGCATGCGGTCGGCCTCGTCGAGGACGAGCAGGCGGACGTGCGCGAGCGAGAGGTCGCCGCGCGCGATGAGGTCGAGCAGCCGGCCCGGCGTCGCGACGACGACGTGGGCGCGCCCGGCCAGCCGCGCCTGCTTGACGATGCCGACGCCGCCGTAGACGGCCGCGATCGCCAGCGCGCGGGCGTGCGCGACGCCGTGCAGCTCGTCGACGATCTGCGCGGCGAGCTCGCGCGTCGGGGCGAGGACGAGGGCGGACGGACGCCTGCCGTTCGCCTGGATGCGGTCGGCCAGCGGCGCGCCGAAGGCCAGCGTCTTGCCCGAGCCGGTCGGCGAGCGCACGAGGACGTCATGGCCGGCGAGGACGTCGGGGATCACCATGCGCTGGACGGCGAACGGCGTCTCGATGCCGCGGGCGGCGAGGGCGCCGGTCGTGGCGGCCGACAGGCCGAGACCAGCGAAGGTCGACGAGGGCATGCTGCTCCTTCTCGCGGCGGGGGCCGCGCGTGTTCGGGGAGAGATTCGACTGACCCCAAACCGCGCCACCGGAGGCGCCCTCGAGAACAAGAACCTCGCAGGCGACGTACGCCCGCCAACCCAAGGTAGCAGCGGCCGGGCCGCGCCCGCGCGCTGCTAGCGTGGGTCGCCTAGGTCGAGTGGGAGGAGCGCCGAGGATGCCAACCGGCACCGTCAAGTGGTTCAGCGACGAAAAGGGCTTCGGGTTCATCACGCCCGACGACGGCGACGGCGGGGACGTCTTCGTCCACCACAGCTCTATCGTCGGCGGCGGCTACCGCTCGCTCGCCGAGGGCGCCCGCGTCTCGTTCGAGACGGAGGCCGGCCCCAAGGGCCCCAAGGCCGTCAACGTGACGAAGCTCTAAGCGGCGCGGCGCCATGGCCTTCCGCTCCGACCGCGACGCCGAGAAGCGGCGAGCCAAGCTGGCCGACATCGAGCAGCAGGTCGCCGACGGCACCCTGACCCGGCGCCCGATGACCGACGCCGAGCGCAAGCGCTTCGGGATCGGCGACGCCGACCGCCCGTTCCGGCGCTTCTTCTTCCCGGGCGCGCGCGCGGGCAGCCGCCGCAGCGAGGACGAGTACCAGCGCGCCGCGCGGGCCGCCCGCGAGGCGACCGGGTCGCGCCCCTCCCCGCGGCGCATCTTCCGCGTCGACTGCCAGCTCGAGGGCAAGCCCTGCCGGCTTGAGGTCGGCACGCCGGAGCCCTCGGGCGACGCCGTGGTCACCGCGATCTTCGAGCTCGCCGACGAGGGTGAGCTCGCGGTGTGGACCGCCGACGAGGAGGTCGCGCTGCGCGTACCGGCCGCCGGCGCGGACGTGCTCGAGTTCGCTTAGAGGACTGCGCGCGCGAGCAGATCGATCTGTTCGGGATCGGTCGACGCCGGGAAGCAGATGACCTCGTCGGCGCCGGCCTGCTCGAAGGCTGACAGGTAGCCCTTGAGCGTCTCCTCGTCCTTCGCCACGGAGCCCACGACCTGGTCGGCGTAGTCGCCGAGGAACGCGTAGTAGTGGCCGACGTTCTCGCGCGCGGTGCGCTCGGCGTCGGGGCCCAAGGAGAAGTAGAACAGGGCCATCGTGCGCGGCTGCCCGTCGCGCCCTGCGTCCCGCCACGCGTCGCGGAGCTTCGGCAGCATGCCGGCGAGCGCATCCGGCGTCCCGCCGCCCATCGTCCACCCGTCGGCATGGCGGACGGCGCGGCGCAGCGCGACGTCCGACGCGCCGCCGATGAGCAGCTGCGGCCGCGTGCCGTTCGCGGGCGCCGGGCCGACGCCGCCCTCGCCGGCCCAGAACCGGGCGAGGTCGTCGAGCTGGCGGTCGAACGTCTTGCCGCGCGCGTGGAAGTCGGCCCCGGAGACCTCGTAGTCGTCGGGTCGCCCGCCGACCGCGAGGCCGAGCACCAGCCGGCCACCCGAGAGGTCGTCGATCGTCGCCGCCTGCTTGGCCAGCAGCGCGGTGTTCTTGCGCAGCGGAGCGAGGAGGATGTCGGTCACCAGGCGGATCCGCTCGGTCACGGCGGCCGCGGCGGCGAGCGAGATCAGCGACTCGTAGTTGGGATAGACGATCCGGTCGATCGTCCCCAGCGACGAGAAGCCCGCCGCCTCCGCGCGCTGCGCCCACTCGACGATGCCGCGGCGATCAACGCCCCGCACCGCGTTCGGAAGCCCGATGCCGATGTCCATGCGCTTGCTCCTCTCGGTCGCCCGTCGCCGACGCGCGGACTCTAGACCGGCCGAGGCCTCTCGGGGTGGCTGCGCGTTTGCGGACGGCTCGCCTGCGTGTGCGTCCGCTGCGCTGAGCCCGGCCGGCGCGTCACCGCATAGGCTGGGCACCAGCATGGTGCTTAGAGGATGGGTCCTGCTGGCCGCCCTGGCCCTCGCGGCGCTCCCCGCGGAGGCCGACGCGAAGCAGCTGCACCGTCCGCCGGCCGCCAAGGTGCGCCCGCGCGCGTTTGCCTCGTGCACCGACCTGGTCGGCTATGCGGGCCGGCACTTCGCCGTCACGCGAGGCGTCCCCGCCCCGGCGGTGCTGCCGCTCGGCCAGCCCGTGGCCAGGCCGGTCCCCGCCCCGGGCACGCAGCCGCCGAGCTCGGCGCCGGAGGCCCAGCCCGTCGCCGCCCAGCCCACCGCCGACACGACGTTCTCGACGACCAACAACCAGGAGGAGGGCGTCGACGAGCCCGACATCGTCAAGACGGACGGCACGACGATCTTCGCGGTCGCGCAGGGCAGGCTGTTCGCCGTGGCCGCCGGCGACGCCGAGCCCAAGGTCGTCGGCTCGCTCGACCTCGGCCCGACGGGCTACGGCGCGCAGCTGCTGCTCCGCGGCAGCCGGCTGATCGTCATCTCCGGCGCGGCGCCGGTCGCGGTGCCGGTCGAGGTCGTGAGCCCCGGCCAGCCGCAGCCCGCGCGCGCGGCGCTGGCGCCGTACCCCGGCGCCGAGAAGACCGTCGTCACGGAGGTCGACGTGCACGATCCGGCCGCCATGAAGGTCGCGCGGACGATGGCCGTCGACGGCCGGTACGTCGACGCGCGCCAGAACGGCGCGACCGCTCGCGTGGTGATCTCCTCGCCCCCGCGCGCCGTGGCCGACGCGGCCACGCGGGCGCAGGCCCGGGGATGGGTCCCCGCCCGCCGGTTCCGCAGCGCGATCACCGGCCGCCACTACGTCCGCCCCGCGGCGTCCTGCCGGAGCATCCGCCGCCCGGCCCAGTTCTCCGGCCTGGGCATGCTGACCATCCTCACGGTCGATCTCGACCGCGGGCTATGGGCGGCCGACTCCGACGACCTGATGGCCGACGCGCAGGTCGTCTACGGATCGCCCACAGGCCTGTACGTGGCGACGCAGAAGTGGATCGACCCCGAGACGACGCCCGGCCGGTTGCCCGACGAGCCGACCACGGTCATCCACCGCTTCGACGTCAGCGATCCGGATCGCACGACGTTCGCCTCCAGCGGCGAGGTGCGCGGCTACCTGCTCAACCAGTTCTCGCTCTCCGAGGACAAGGGCCACCTGCGCGCCGCGACGACGAGCCGGCCGGTCTGGTGGCCCGGCATCGACCCGCAATCCCAGGGCGAGAGCCTGGTCACCGTGCTCGACGAGCACGGGTCGCTGCTCGTCCCCGTCGGGCAGGTGGCCGGGCTGGGCAAGGGCCAGCAGATCTACTCGGTGCGCTTCCTCGGCGACGCCGGCTACGTCGTGACGTTCCGGCGCATCGACCCGCTGTACACCATCGATCTCAGCTCGCCGACCGCCCCGCGCGTCGCCGGCCAGCTCGAGCTCGAGGGCTACTCCGCCTACCTGCACCCCGTCGGCCCCGGGCTGCTGCTGGGCATCGGACGCGACGTGTCCGCTGGAGCGCCGTCGGGCGCCCAGGTCGAGCTGTTCGACGTCTCGGACGCCGCCGCGCCCAAGCTGCTGCAACGCACGACGCTCGGCGCCGGGTCCTCGTCGGAGGTCGAGTACGACCACCACGCGTTCCTGTTCTGGGCGCGGACGCGGCTCGCCGTCCTGCCGGTGCAGACCTACGACCGCGACGCCCCCTTCGCGGGGGCGATCGGCTACCGCATCGACCGCTCCGGGATCGCGGAGGCCGGCCGCGTCGAGCACGAGGCGGTCGACGGCTACCTGCAGCCCATCCGCCGCTCGATCGTCATCGGCCGGCGCCTGTTCACCGTGTCCGAGGCGGGCACGATGGCCTCCGACCTCGACTCGCTCGGGCAGTCGGCCTTCGTGGCCTTCCCGAAGCCGTAGCCGTCAGAGACGCGACCGCGCCCGCAGCCGGTGGCTGCGGGCGCGGAGCGTCGGGTCGAGTGCCTTAGTGGCGCCGGTGGCGCCGGTGATGGCGCCGGTGGTGTCGGCGGTGCGGGCGCGAGCTGCGGCGGATGGTGACCACCGTCCGGCTCGGCTTCGTCTGCGCGGGCGCCTGCTGGGCCGGCGCAGGGGCCTGCTGGGGCGGCAGCGAGACGTTGATCACCGGAGGCGCCGCCGGAGCGGGCGCCGCGGCCGGAGCCGGGGCCGGGATCACGACCGGAGCCGGAGCCGGAGCAGGGGCCGGGGCAGGCGCCGGGCTGTTGACGACCACCGGCTGGGCCGGCGCGGCGGGCGCCGGCGGGGCCGGCGGCACGTTCACGTGGACGTCGATGTCGGGCTGCTTGGGCGGCGCCTGCACGATCACCGGCGGCGTCGCGGGCGGCGTCTTGTCCGCGGGCGGCGTCGCGGGCGGCGTCTTGTCCGC